>NZ_CAKLCK010000042.1:0-15858 GCF_921292965.1 Allocatenococcus thiocycli | reverse complement strand
TTTCAAGCCAAGTTGGCTTCACTCTTTTGGTTGGCATCATCGTTTCTGCCGGCACTGGCGTTGTTGATAAGCTTAACCGCGCTTTGTTCATTGGTATGATCGCCGCACTTATCCTTACTCTTTTCGCTCTTATGCCAAGCGTGACGTTTGAAGGGCTAGATGAAGTCGTGAGCGAAGACAAAGTAGCGCTGATTAAAACCAGCTCAGTTCTATTTACGAGCTTTGGTTTTATGGTCGTGATTCCGTCTCTGGTTAGTTACAACAAAGAAGCGAGCAAAACGCAGTTGCGAAACATGATCATTGTTGGCTCAACCATTCCTCTTATTTGTTACCTGCTATGGCTACTTGCAGTTGTGGGCAATTTACCCCCTCAGGAGCTGGCTCAATACTCAAATGTGACGGAATTGATTGCGGTGCTTGGTCAGCAGTACTCTGGTCTGGAGTTTATTCTATCTATGTTTACTGGTTTGGCGCTATTGACCTCGTTCTTAGGGGTGGCGATGGCCCTTTACGATCAAAATGCAGACTTGTTACAAGCGGGTAAGCCAGTGGTATTTGTCACCACGTTTATTTTACCGTTACTGGGAGCCGTGTTTGCACCAGAGCACTTCTTAGCCATCCTTAGCTATGCAGGTATTATTCTGGTATTCCTTGCGGTATTCGTTCCTTTGTCTATGACAATGAAAGTTCGTCGTGTACCAGTAGAAGATAACAGTATTTATGAAGCTGGTGGCGGCGTAATGGGAATGAGCATGATGTTCCTGTTTGGTTGCTTCTTGCTGGTTGCTCAAGCTGTGTAAGCTTTTACGGTCAAATTTAGTAGAGCCGCGCTGATAAAACAGCGCGGCTTTTTTATTTGTTATGAAATGTATGGCTAAAGTGGGGGATGCATAAGGAGAGTAATTGTTCTGACGTAAACCTGATATATGGCAAAAACTCTGACGGTTTGGTGAAAAACCTTAGCGGTGGTCTGACATGAGTAGGATAGCTGCTGCCTAAGATTAGAGTGGTAATTTCGATGAGAGGAACTGTTGTGTC
The DNA here is from genome assembly GCF_921292965.1 of Allocatenococcus thiocycli. Classification (NCBI taxonomy): domain Bacteria; kingdom Pseudomonadati; phylum Pseudomonadota; class Gammaproteobacteria; order Vibrionales; family Vibrionaceae; genus Allocatenococcus; species Allocatenococcus thiocycli. Next base: position 14,820 of record NZ_CAKLCK010000042.1, on the reverse strand, counting down.
AAAACAATTATCTGTTGCCATGGCTGGCGTTATGCTAACTTTAGGCATATTTAGTGCCGACGCGATGGCGGATCCGAAGCATAAGCATCGCTATGAACGTGAGCATCATCACTACCACGATGATCATGACCATGATCGTCACCACCATAAGCACAAGCGTAAACATAAGCATAAACATCGAGATGTAATAGTGGTTGAGCATAGACCACCAAGACACCACTACTATTACCGCGATCGCGTTCCTAGTAATAGTGTCTTTATCCAAATTGGTAATTTGACCTATTTAAAAGTCGATGATCACTATTATCGTCGTTCAAATGATCGTTATGTTCACGTTGATTTAAGACTCTAGTCTGAATTTACAAGTGGATGAAACAAAAACAGCGAGCCTAGCTCGCTGTTTTTGTTGCAGATGACGTTATACCGTAAATCGGTTGAGGATATCATCTTGCTTATGAACATCCTCCTGCTGAGTTCGCATCGCTTCGTTAGTTCGATTCGCTGATTCAGCGACCTGAGTCGACAGGTCTTTAATATTAACGGTATTGTTGTTGATCTCTTCAGCAACTAAGCTTTGCTCTTCAGCCGCAGAAGCGATCTGTAAGTTCATATCCGAAATTCTCTGAATAGCATCTCGAATACGTTGCAATGAGTTATTAGCTAACTCAGCTTTTTCTACGGCTTCAACTGCGCTGCCTTTACTTTGGTGCATTGCGCTGGCAACAGATGAAGCGCCAGACTGAAGCTGCTCAATCATACTGCGAATCTCCGTTGTAGACTCTTGTGTGCGCTGAGCCAACGTACGTACTTCATCAGCAACAACCGCAAAACCTCGGCCAGACTCACCCGCTCGAGCCGCTTCAATTGCTGCGTTTAGAGCCAGTAGGTTGGTTTGATCCGCGATATCGTTAATCACTTTAAGGATCGTTTCAATGTTCGCCGTTGCCGATTCAAGAACATGAACTTCTTCGACGGCCAAATCGATGCTGTCTGAAAGCAAGTTGATGGTTTGTGTCGACTCGCTTACGACTGTTGAACCCTCTACCGTCGCTTGATCGGCTTCTTTCGCTGCACTTGCGGCACCTTGAGCATTGTTCGCCACTTCGGTTGCTGTAACCGACATTTCGTGCATGGCCGTTGCTAACTGTTCAAGCTCCTGTAGCTGAGTTTGAATAGCGCCTGCGGAGTCTTCAGCACCTTTGGCGGTAATTTGCGTACCACTTAGGATCTGGTCAGAAATACTCTTCGATTCAATGATTTGGTGCTGTAAGTTTTCAATAAAAGTGTTGAAGTTTTTCGCAAGCTCAGAAAACTCTGGATCGGTATTGGTTTCCAGACGTTGAGTGAGATCGCCTTTTCCTGATGCCACATCTTTAATCGCGTTGTTGAGAGTATCAAGCGGGCGCATTAATGTGCGAATCAACAGAGTTAACGCGATAATTGACGCGATAATCGCAATGATTGAATAAATGATTGCACTGTTACGTAACTCGGCCACATCCGCATAAGCGATGGTTTCGTCGATCACTGCACCCAGATACCAGTCTTCACTTGGGATGTGTTCCAGGCTGACCATGTATGGGCTGCCATCAATTTCAATCTTCTGAGTTGTGCTCTCCAGTTTTACTTGCGGCAAGTAGCTGCTGATTTTCTCGCCATGGAGCTTGCTGTTCGGGTGTGCAATGGTGGTGCCGTCTGATGACACAAGAAATAGATAGCCCGCATCAAACAAGTTTACTTGATTGACCAAATCGGAAAGTGTCGTGAGTGCTAAGTCATAAAACATAGCACCTGTAAACTGGCCGTTGTTTTTAACTGGCGTCCCAACGGAGATGATTACGCTTTTTGTAGAGACATCAACGTACGGTGCGGTCACTACCAAGTCGCCTTTGCTTTTTGCGGCGGTAAACCAAGGACGTTTACGTGGATCGTAAGTCGCATCTGGCTCCCAGCCATCGTCGTTTTCGACAACCACTCCGTTACGCTCGTAGCCTAAACCAATGGCGATGAAGCTGGATTTTAGGGTTGGTTTCTCGACAATGCTCTTAACATAGTCCTGTGAGTTTGGGTCGAGCTCTATGATCTCGGTTGTGGCGCGAGCGAGATTCTTCTTGGCTGACATTTCTGATTCTACCGTGTTCCCTACGCTCGTTAAGATTTCTTGTACGCTAGAATCGATATGTTCGCTGGTTTGAGCTCGGATCGTTATGACCTGCTCTATCGACAGTAGCGACACAGTAATGAGCAACAAAATTGAAGAGGCGGTGACAACCTTGTGTCTGAATTTCATAGTTTTCCTCTGAGTATCCCTATGGCTTATCCCTGCTTTCACCTCTGCTTACTCGGGTGAATTGACAGCAAAAGAAACCGGTGTGTTTGGTTCTTCATTACTTATCGACAATATTGTGAAAAACTTGAAACCAAACATGCACGATTTGGATGAAAAAACACGTAATTTGGCACTCTGGTTATAGATGAAAAATAAAGTGGTTATTTATTGCTTGTATATGAATGAGTTAGAGGGTAGTGCTCGTTGAGGGGAAAATATCCAGACTGGTCTGATGAGAAAATACGCCTCTCGGCAACAAGAGAAATTACTCTTTTCTAAGGTTGATATTGTTGGCCAAGATTGGAATGAAGGAGGGCGAGGGGCGTTGTGTACAAACAAAAAAGGCCCCGCCGAAGCAGAGCCTTTATGAGAGCAAGTGACGTTAGAATATCAAGTGCGCCATACCAGCAATCACAGGTAGTGTGATTAGCGTACGTAGAATAAAGATAACGAACAATTCTACGATGTTGACCGGGATCTTACTGCCTAGTAGCAGCGCGCCCACTTCAGACATGTAGATAAGCTGAGTTACAGACATAGCCGCAATAACAAAGCGGGTCATTTCATTATCAATTGAAGCAGCCAGAATCGCAGGGATAAACATATCAGCAAAGCCCACAACGATAGTTTGCGATGCAGCAACCGCTTCTGGGATTTGCAGCAATTCAAGGTAAGGGATGAATGGCTGGCCCAAGATCTCAAATACTGGCGTGTATTCTGCAATGACCAAAGCAACCGTACCAAGACCCATTACTACAGGTAGTACGCCAAACACCATGTCTATTGCGTTGTGAACACCTTCTTTAAATACAGACTGGAACGAAGTCACTTCTGATGCACGTTTCAGTGCCAGATCCATACCCCAAGAGAACGTTGTATGGCCTTCAGGAACTGCATCTGCATCTTTGTCTGGCTTGCTGTCATCAATGTAGCGATCTTTTTTCAGGCTTAGTGGCGGTAAGCGTGGAATGATCACTGCAGCAACAATACCTGCAAGACAGATGGTGCCGTAAAATGGCAAGAACAAGTGCTCAAGTTGAACCTGAGCGATAACGACTAAGCTGAACGTAATCGAAACTGCTGAGAAAGTGGTACCCACTACCGCAGCTTCACGTTGCGTGTAAAACTTGTTTTCGTACTGTTTACTGGTCAGCAAGATACCAACACTGCCATCACCTAACCAAGATGCCATACAGTCGATAGCACTGCGGCCTGGTAGGTTAAACACTGGACGCATTATTTTACTTAGCAGTGCGCCAAACAGCTCCAACAGACCAAAGTTAAGCAGCAAAGGCAGTAATAGGCCAGCAAAGATGAATACCGCAAACAGTGTCGGTAACAGGCCTGTCAGAACCAATCCACCTGTGTTTTCTTCCCAGACCGCTTTAGGGCCGATCTCAAAGAAAGTCATCAACACGGCAGCTGCGCCAATTAAGCGAACAAGCAACCAAAGTGGGGATGGGTTAAACAAACCGTTAAGGAAACCATTACGAAGGATCGCAGCAGGCTGGAAAATTTTGCAAAGAACAGAAGCGACAGCCATAAAAGAGATGATAACGGTAATAATGGCAATCAATGTATCGCCAAGTACAGCAGGAATGACTTTAGCCATGACCGCAACTGGGATAGTAAGATCACCATCGTAAGAGATTGGTGCCATAAAAAGCAGAAGACCGATTAAGGATGGAATCAGGAACATCCAAAAGTTGCCTTTAGGTGCTTCAGTAGCATTAGTATTATTGTGCATAATTGTCTCGTGTTACTACTAGTCAATACTTGCCATAATCCATGACATAAATATTCACTAAACATCCGTATTTAATCGCAGGTTGCGGAGGGTACCCGCAAACTACATCCATTGCAATACTATTCATTAAATACATTTACTTATTCAGTCGATTTGTCGGAAAATTGATTGAATAATGCGTTTCTGTATACGAATATGTTGCTCGTGTTAGAAAATTGTATCATTAATTGGCTTGTGTGAAGGTAATTCTGAGAAGCAGTGTGATTGGAATAGTAAAAACGCGGCTAAGTGTGATTTATATCACGCAACAATTGCGGGATTTTTCACCATTACACTTTCTTAACATAAGGACTTTCCCATGACTCTCGGCAAGTTTGAGTGTTGAACACGGGAAAGGCAAAGTGAGGGATTGTCGTCAGATTTAGAATTGGAGTTTAGCGGCGTGTTTGTGGCGGTATTCAGTTGAGTTCCTGCTTGCAGTCTAAGCGTTATGAAGCTATTTGCACTTAGGCTGCTGTGCCATTATTACTTGAAGGTTTGTCTGAATTATCAAGACGTTGGGCTATGGTTTAGCCTGTACAAATACATCCAGTAAATGATGGCGGTTCCGAACGCTAAGAGCGCTGGAAATATCAATGTATGCAGACCATACACAGTAAAAAGCGCGGCACCTGCAACGCCACCGAGTAAAAATCCGGAAAAGATGAATAAGAACAATAGGGCCTTTCGACGGTCAAATTGACGTCCGCGCAAGCTTTCTCCAATCATAATGCCCAAATCAGTAATAATACCGGTCATGTGAGTGGTCCTGACTACAGCGCCGCTAAACGTCGTAATCATCGCGTTTTGCAAGCCGCAGGCAGCGGAAGCTAAATATTGGCCATAAACGTTGCCCTGTACCAAGAAGCCTAAACTAAGAAGAAGTAAGCTGCCTTCTATACACAGTGCGACCCCGTAACGACGTCCAAGTTTTAATGCACTGCTTTCGATAAAGAAACCACTGAACGCAGCACCAATCAAAAAGCTAAATACGATGAAGAGCAGGTGAATGGAGCTGTCCACACCTGTTAGTAAGCTATTCCCTAGCTGAGTTACGGTTCCGGAGATGTGTGTTATCGCTTGATGTTGAAAGCCGAGAAGACCGACGGCATTGACGCAGCCTGCAAGAAGGGCAAGTAGAAACGCGCCATATTCCACCCAACGAGGAAGTCTGGAAATCACAATAAAACCCCACTAAATGTTAGGAGCCGATTATAGCGCTCACACTGAGATACGAAACCCCTTACAGTACAACTCGGTTGATCATTCTCAAAAAAAACTCAAAAAAGCAGGGATAGGCCAATCACAACAAATGATTGATAAGAAAACGTGTCGGAAAAACGCATGATAACAAGCTACTTTTTGAAAAGTGTGTACCGTCCTAAATAAGGTTGCCACTTATTCGATGTGCTCCATCGTGCATTCGAAACTGACCCAGCCATGCTTTCGCTCTTCATAGATAGAAATGGTCGGTTCTTGGAATTCTTTGTCACTAAAGAGCCCGACAGGTACAACAATAATGTCTGGTGCAGCGGAGAGTAACAGGCGCATGGTGGTGCCACATGCAGGACAAAATTCGTATCGGACTTCGCTCCCGTCATCGCTGATTCTGGTATAGCTAATTACGTCACCATCTAAAATGACGTGCTCTTTGGCGAAGCGAGCCTGGACGCCAAATACGCTGCCAGTTCGCTTTTGACACTCAAAGCAATGGCAAATCGATGTACGCATGGGTTCACCTAAGCAGCGAAGCTGAATCAAGCCACACGCACACTCACATGAGTGGGTTCTGTTTGGTTTTGGCATCGTTAAAATTAAATAACCTCAAACTGTCTTCATGTCCCGTGCAGCACCTGTACTGGCGATCGAATGGTTAGTGCCACGCGGGGCTAAATCTTCTCAAGTTCTCAGAGAACAGTTTAGGACATTTAAGGCCGAATACCTCATGGCAGCGATCACCTTTCCAACGAAAACTCGACGAACTTAGGCAGGCCAAGTCAGTTTTATTTTGAAACATTTGATGTATTGATTCGAAGGTTGTTTTACGGTTATGGCTCTTTATTTGGTATATACTCCGAGCGCGATTTATAAAATATAAAAACAAGGAAGTCTTCATGGCCCGCAATAGAATTCTGCCTATTCCACTTATCCTTTTTATTCCCGTTGTATTATTAATCATCGTGATTGTTGCTGGTGTTTACCGATTTAGCCTCTCTGATGACGAAATATTAACCAAGTTTCCGCAGAGCGAAGTTCAGACTAATACGATTATTTCGGACGTGCTTAATATCAAATCTTCAAATCCGTGGACAATTCAGGTTCCCGAACAAAATGCAGTGAGTTTCATTGATGAGTGGGATAAAGAACTTGGTTATTTGATTGGTCAATACGATGCTGGGGCGACGAAAGGTAAGGTTTTGTTACCGACTGAATTTATTGTTCAACGCCAGATAGAAGACGTGCCTTGGATTGTTGCCCCTATGATTGTTACCTCACAGGGAACAGGATCGTTTTATTATATTGGTCTGTTTAAATTTGATGCTGTTCCAAGCCGAGTTATATTACTTGATAGTGTATTCATTGGCGATCGTATTAAATTTAATCAACTGGAATGGCGAGACGATACAATTATCGATGCCTCCTATCTGACGCACGATGAAAATCAAGCGATGTCTGAAGTGCCTAAACAATTAAATTCTGTATCGCTGAAGCGTGTAGGCAATTTCCTACATATGCAACAAAGATGAATTTATTTTACTTATGTAAAAAATAGGTGTTTTCTGAGCTAGATCTCGAAATTTCCTAGTGATTTCTTATGCGGGAATGAATAAGCTATTAGGCCTGTTTATAAGGAGATAGTAATTCCCGTGTCTACAAATGAAATTACAAGACGGTTGCCGAATCTGACAGGTCGTAGAGCGCTGCTGTTGTACTCCTTACCTGTTTTGTTCGCGATTGGTGTTTCCCACTCTCTCAAAGAGTCACCATTAACGAAAACCATCGCTTTAAACCTGCCGGAATCGCAGGTTGTTGAAAGAATTCTTGATGCGACGACTGCAGAAGTTGTCACCCCACCGAACTTTGAGTATCAAATCCAAGCAGGCGACAATCTTAGTACCATTTTTAGTCAGCTTGGTTTCGGCTACAGCTCGCTAATGAAAGTCATGGAAACGGACTTAAACTACCTTGCGCTTGATACGCTAAAACCAGGCAATACATTGCGATTTTGGCGTGACGATATCGAAGGTGAACTGCTTAAAATGGAACTGCAATTTTCTATTGCAGACAAAGTGGTTTATGAGCTGAACCGTGACGGCAATTATGACTTTACCGACATTTCAATTCCTGGCGTATGGAATCAAGAACCACTGGTTGGTGTGATCCAAGGCAGCTTCTCTTCATCAGCGAGTCGTCTTGGCTTAACTTCGGCTGAAATCAGTCAGGTTGTGACCTTGCTGAAAGAGCAATTAAACTTTGGCAAAGATCTTCGTGCCGGCGATCGCTTTGAAGTGGTTCGACGTTCACAGAGCATCAATGGTGTCTCTACTGGTAAGAACGAAATTGAAGCGATAAAGATTTATAATCGCGGTCGTGAAATTACCGCTTACTTGCATACTGATGGTCAATTTTATAACGCGAAAGGTGAGAGCCTACAACGAGCTTTCCAGCGTTATCCTGTGAGTCGTGGTTGGCGAATCAGTTCTGGGTTCAATCCTAATCGTCATCACCCCGTGACAGGCCGTGTCGCGCCACATAATGGTACCGACTTCGCAACACCAATCGGAACGCCTGTGGTTTCGACAGGTGACGGAACGGTTATCATGACACGTAAACACCCATACGCGGGTAATTACGTGGTGGTTGAACACGGTAGTAAGTTCAAAACCCGCTATCTACACCTAAGTAAGATCCTGGTGAAGAAAGGGCAAAAAGTGTCACGTGGTCAACGCATCGGTCTATCTGGTAAAACAGGCCGTGTAACTGGCCCTCATCTGCACTATGAATTGATCCAGTATGGCCGACCAGTCAACGCCATGAGAGCGAACATTCCAATGGCGAGTTCGGTGCCTAAGAAGGAAATGGCAACGTTTGTTGCTAATCGTGATGCGATGGATAAGCTTCTGAAGAATAAAGAGAAAGCGGTTTTATAACACTTCGCTTTTACTTTTGTGCAAAATTTAACCTTGAAAGGCCAGGCATTGCTTGGCCTTTTGTTTATTCACTTTTTTATGCGCTTTTAACTTGTCGCTTATTAATCAGCGTGATCATCTCGCTTACACGGCTTGGTTTGGCGTAGAAATAGCCTTGAATGTAATTGCACCCCATCTCAATGAGCTTGTCTGAGGCATTCTTATCTTCCACCCCCTCTGCGATTAAGTTCACGTTGAGCAATTGGGAAAGTTGCACGATCAATAAAACCACTTGTTCAGACGTTTTGTTCGAAAGCATATTTCTCACAAACGTCGCATCAATTTTTATGATGTCGATAGGGTAGTTGTGAATATAGTTCAGGCTTGAGTAGCCAGTACCAAAGTCATCCAAGGCGACTTGAAACCCGAGATAACGTAATGAATTCAGAACCATCTGTTCTTGTCCACTTAGGGACAGTAAAACGGTTTCGGTGAGTTCGATAACAAAGTCGCAGGTCGAGTGTTGGTACTTGTCTATCATGGACGTTAAATGGTTGATGTAGCGCTTAGAGTCCACCAACTCATAAGCAGAACAATTTATCGATAACTTTACGCTGTGACCTAGTTGAGATTCCAATTCTTGTTTGGCAATACAAGCGAGCTCAATAATGCGCTCACCGAGCTCTACGATTAAGCCAGATTGTTCGGCTGCTTCTATAAACTCAGAAGGGGCGATGTTGCCCAATGTGTCACTTTCCCAACGGGAGAGTATTTCAAAGTAATCCCACTGGTCAGCGTTGATGTCCACGATCGGTTGAACAACGACATACAGTTCATGATTGTCTGTAATGCTCGTTTTCAGCTGCTGACGTATCACCTCAATAAGTTGCGTTTGTCGATGATAAAGGGCACTAAGCTGCGTGTCATAGTGCTGTATACGCGTCTCTCGGTGTTTCTTGCAATCTTTCAAGGCCAGGCTGGCATTTAGGATAAGCCCATCTGTTTTTGGGCTGTGATTGGCGGCTCGCGCAATACCAATACTCACTGTGAACGAGATGTGGTTCGATTTATCAATGTAACCCGTTTCTATGATGTCGAGAATCTGCTGGCACACCGCAACAGGGTCTTCGTCATAGGTGATAAATGCAAACTCGTCGCCAGCAACCCGAAACGCGTTTTCTGGGGAGGACAGGCTTTCTTGGATCGCATTTGCCGTGAATTTAATAATCTGGTCACCAATATAGTTCCCATTTATATCGTTAATCGACTTGAAGTTATCGATATCCAGATAAGCAAGATTAAAAGGGCGCGACGACTGTTGTGTTAAAGTTTCCAGGGTATCAGCCAGGCAACTGCGGTTAAGTAGTCCTGTCAGATTGTCGTGCGAAACTTCGTAACTCAGCTGGTTTAGAAGTTTATCCGAACGCTCACTGACCCATTTTTCTCGTAAACTGTGGATGATGACATTGGCGTAGAGTTCGAGCAATGCTTGCGCTTCTAGTGCGGAAAAGAGATGGGTAAAAGTAGAAATCAAAATACCGAGTACATCGCCATTTTGTGTTTTCAGTGGCAATCCTAAATACGCTTATATGCCAATTTCGCGAAACATTTTATCTTCGGATACATCACGATATACATGATCTTGAAAGAAGATATTCTCACCGATATCGTTAACCACTTCCTCGCATGGTGAGCCAGAAAGCGGGTACTCAAGGTGATCTTCGATTTTATCGTTTCTAGCAACCGATATTGTATGAGCTGAGTGCTGGAGATGAGCCACCTCGACAATACAGGTACAGTGCGTGTTCACCTGTTGATGAATATCTAAAATCACCCTGTTTAGTAGAGCACTACCACTCAGCTTCAAGATCTCATCAAGCTTTTGAAAACTGATTTGTACATGATCCATTGTACACGTCACCTAGCGTTGTTTGTTCTATATCGTGTGGCGTTGATTCTGACTAATTTGAAACGTATCAGACAAACTATCGTTTACTTAGGTGGATTTTTCAAACTTTGCCAGCGACTAAGTTACAGTATGGTTTACCTGTAAGTGTAACCAGTGGCACGATTTTTACCTCGCCAGGCCAGTGTTTGATTACTTTTCATCAAACAAGGGACTGCTAATGGAGCGTTGTTAGTTATCTGAAATTATTCTCGTTTTTCTTCTTCTAATCGAGATTTTAGATAATCGAGAAACAATTGAGTTCGGGTATGTTGATAGTCTAATTTAGGGTAGTAAGCGTAGACGATCGCTTCATCAGCCGTAATGTCTGGCAAAATAGGCACTAATGCTCCAGATTTTAGGTCATCTTTGATCATGACGTTGTTGGTCATGAGTATACCCATCCCTCGCTTAGCGCCATGAAATAAAGCTTCTGGATTTGTCGTTGCAAAGTTGCCGGATAAGCTTATCCGTTGGTTCTTATTGGTCTTAATTTCTCTTGAGGGTTTTTCACCCCATATAAGCACGTTGTGTCGGCTTAAATCTTCGACGCGTTCTGGTGTGCCGTATTTTTCTAAATAACTCGGGGCAGCATAAAACTGAGCTTTGTGTTTGAACAGAGGGCTAGCCTTAAAACTGAGTGAGTTGAGCTGATCTAACTCGCGGCTGATAAAGAGGTCCAAACTCAACTCAGGAAGTTGACCGGGCAATGTGGTCGTCAGTTGTAGTGTGATGTCTGGGTATTTTTCGAGAAAGTCATCCAGATAGTGGACAAGAAACTTCGAACCTACTGCGAGTGTTGCGCCAATTTTTAAAAGCCCTGCCGGCGATTGGTTCACAGAGCGAGTTTCGTCTAAAACGGACTGCCAGGAATCGAGCTGACTTTTAGCTCGCTCATAGAATAGAGCGCCAGCTTCCGTTTGGCTGATTGAACGAGTCGTGCGTTTGAGCAGCTGCACGCCGACTTTGTCTTCAAGCCATTGAATCCGCTTGCTGATGGCTGAACTGGTGGTATTGAGTTTTCGTGCTGCACCGTTAAAGCTGCCTTCTTCAACGACACGAATATAACTTTGTACACTTTGAATCCAATCCACTGCTTCCTCCTAAGAACTAATTCTTTGCGATCTGAACTAATTATCAACTATGCGTGTCGAAATATACACTGCAAGGTACAAGGCTGTCATCGTATGAGAGCGTGTCTAAATCATTATCTTTTGGGGAAGTTTATTACTTTTGACGGGAAGAATGGCTGCTCCCTAAGTAGAACCGGCCAGACGCAACGGTTTGAATCTTCTTGCAAGGGAGACACCACCTTTCTAAAATGCGCAGCAAACCGTCTTTAATCGTTAGGTGAAAGAATGCAACAAAACGAATTTGAAACGCTGGTAAAAGAAATTATCCAGCAAGAAAACATGCCTAAAGCACTTGAGATACTAAAAGCTTGTGAAGAAGAAGAGGTCGCGCAAGCGGCTCAGTCTCTTACAGGTCAGTTTGGCCTTGCGGAAGTCGATGGTGAAAAGCGTATTTACCATATGACAACTCAAGAAGACGAGTCTGGTGAAGAGCAAGAGTATGTGGAACATGTCATGAATGAAGGCGATCATTTAATCAAGTTTGCCGCTTGGTTCTTTGAAACCTTCTTTGAAATCAAACAGAAAGATACTTATGTTGCTGCAGGTAAAACCTACCAACAACCAAAACGCTGAGTTAAATGTGTGTCCAGGTTATTTAGGTCTGAAATTTAATTACAAAAACATGTGATTTAGATCTTGTTTTTGTCCTTTTGTGGTGTAATATTACCACATAAACAAGAAGGATAACTTCAGGAGAAGGTCATGACAAACGAACTTGGTGGCGCTTACATTGGCCAAATGATTGCTAAAGATGCAATGCACAAAGCACTTCACGGTAAAGCGAAGAAGAAAAAAGCTTCTGCTCTTTCTCGTTTAGTGAAAAAGCTAGCGAATTAATACAAAAAGCCCTGATTACTTAATCAGGGCTTTTTGTTTCCATAATTACTTCAGCGCTTCTACAAACGATATTAATCACAGTCAGTGACCGAAATAGCATAGATAAAGGTTTAAGACCAATGTCAGACTATGCAGACTGACTCGGTATCTCTACAACATTATTCGGGACTTTATCTAGCCCCTTTGCTACTAACCACTTTTCCAGACTATCAGCACCTCCAATATACTTACTTTCTAGCCAGATCTGAGGCACAGTGACGGGTGTTTTTTCACCTATGATGGCTTTGACTTCCGGGATCATTCTGTAAAGTGCGGCACTGTCTTTCACCACATCGTAATATTGGTATGTGATACCTGCATCATCAAGCAGTTGCTTGGCCTTCTTACAATGTGGACACGTAGCTTTTCCGTAAACAATATTCCCTTTGAGGCTATCTCGTTTAACCCACTCAGCAATAACCGATTGTATTAATACACCTCGGTTTAATGCTTCACCTTGGCTGATCACCTTACCTTCTACTATCAGAATAGGAGCGTGCCAGGCGCCTTTCTTTAAGGGTTCCCACCAGTGGGATAACCAATCTTTGACTTCCAGCTCTACAGGCACATCTGACAGCTCATTTTCAAAAGTATCGGTTAAAATATCGTGGGTTAGCGTGCATTCTCCGCAAGGGATGTTCACTTTGAAAGGCCCCCAGCTTCCTGCCCATCGATAGAGTGTGATCTTAATTGGTTGTGTCATGCGACGCTCCTCATTTCCTTCTCTGAAAATATAGAACTCAAAAGCGGGGTTTTTCTTTCAATTCAATGGGTATTTTTACTGTTTGAACCTGTGGTTTAGGCCAAAGGTGCGGCGATTGTTTGTGAAGTCACTGGATTATAATGGATTTTTCTGCTGATTGGATTGTGGAGCATACGCGCTATTGGTCTTTACGCCAACAAAAAGCGCCAATAAAAAAATGCCTCCCATAGGGAGGCCACATTACCAATTCAAAGGACGTGCCTGTTAAAACAGGTACAAAGAACGAGAAGCACAAACGCTGCCATGCATTTGCAATATCTATGATTGCAGTTCGCGTGCCAACTTTTATCTTGTTGAAATATAAGCATATTTATTTTTAGGCTCTATACCTCTTAGGAGGTATGCACTAAGTCTGTGAAAAATTGCATTAAAACAGGGCAGGGAGAGGAAGAATATGTGGGAATAAATCGCGTAAGTGAATGAAAGTAGTTAAGGAAGGATTGGGAAAACTACTTTTATGAAGCAAAAAATGGCCGACAAAGGTGCCGGCCAAGGACTCGCTCTAGGACAAGAGAGAATTAGAAATCGTAACGTACGCCTAGACGTAGCGTGTCTTCACCTTCAGTAACCAAACCTTCGGCATTTTTCTCTTCATCAAGTTGGTTGAAGTAGTAAGCAAGGTAAGTACGGAAGTTGCTGTTTAGTTTGTAGTAACCAACAAGTTCGAAACCATCAGTTGAGTCGTATTTGCTCGCGCCGTCTGGATCGTTTTCTTGGAAAGTGTACATACCCGCAATCGTTACCTGGCTAGCAACTTTGTAGCTCGCAACTAATTCGTAAGCAGTGAAGTCTTCAGAATCAGATAGTTGACCTTGTGAGTAAGTACCTGCAAGGTAAAGGTTATCCAGAGAGTAAGCGATACCACCAAGAAGTTGGTCTTCAGAGTTGTCTGCGTCAACATCGCCACCCGAGTATGCAAGACCTAGGTCCAGACCCATTGGCAGAGAGTACATACCTGAGATGCCATATTTGTCTTGGTTATCATCAGAGTTTGCTTGGTAAGTCGCTTGCAGTTGTAGAGCATCGAACTCACCACGGTATGCGAATACGCTGTCTTGCTTGTCAGAAGATGAATCGATAACTTGTTGAACACCAGAAAACTCAGTGATATCCGTCATATCAGAGATGATTACCGCAGCCATATCTTGACGACCTACTGAGAAAGCACCTGCATTTGAATCTACACCAGCGTACATGTAGCGGTTTTCAAACTCGCTTGAACCTGTATCTTGCTCAGCTTCGTATACACCAAATGCTGAAAGGCCGTTACCGATGTCTGTTTTACCTTTAAGGTTTACACGAGCACGGCTTTTATCTTTCATTGAGCCTTCTACTTCTTCACCGCCTGAACCGATGAAGTCACCGCGAAATTCAACACGACCACCAACTTTTAGCTCAGTGCCATCGTTTGAGTAAACGGTTGCTGCGAAAGAGGGTGCTGTTACCAATGCCGACAGAATTGCAGTAGTGAGTGCTGCTTTTTTCATTATCTTAATACCTTATTTGTTATAAATGGGCTTTCTTGCCTGATGTGTTGATGACGCTAAGGTAAACGGTGAAAATGAAAGATAGATTTCTGTTGTGTGATGATTCGATTTCAGTTTTATTGCTAATAAATTGCTGACTTTTCTATATTTTAATCAATATCAGCACATCACTTTACTCAATATCCAAACATCGCCCTTCAAACTCAACAGCCTGAATCAAAAACGCTCTGCTTCAGATTGGTGACACAAAACTCAAAATAAGCCGAATTGCTTGATTTTAAAAAGCGGGTATGCGATCAAGTGTCGTTAACTCTTAGAATTTGTGTATGTTTTGTTTTGCAGGGACGAGCAATGGGTGAAATTCAGGTCGA
>NZ_CAKLCK010000041.1:0-212968 GCF_921292965.1 Allocatenococcus thiocycli | reverse complement strand
ATCAAGTTTTTCGTTGATTGCAGACGTCAGTGTTTGCAGAGCGGATGCATGCAGAGAGTCTGAATCGACAACCGCATCTAACAGGCCAAGTTTTAGTGCTTCATCAGCACGGAGCGCTTTACCTTGTGTAATGATTTCCATCGCGTTATCAGCACCGATAACACGAGGTAGACGTACACAACCACCAAAGCCTGGCATGATGCCAAGTTTCGTTTCTGGTAGACCGATGCTGGTGGTTTTATCACCGATGCGCATGTCTGTTGCCAATACACACTCGCAGCCACCACCAAGAGCGTGGCCCTTGATGACAGAGATGGTTGGGACTGGAAGGTCTTCAAGTTTGTTGAAGATGCTGTTGGCGAATTGTAGCCACTGATCCAGTTCTTCATCAGTCTTAGCAAACAGGCCTAAGAATTCAGTAATGTCTGCACCTACAATGAACGCATCTTTATCTGAAGTCAGCATTACGCCTTTCAGACCTTGGTGTGCGATAAGTGCATCAAGGGCTTTGTCTAGTGACTCTAGTGTCGCTAAATCGAGTTTATTTACGGATTTTGGCGAGCAGAAACTCAGCTCTGCAATGCCATCCTGTATTTCCTTTACCTGTAGGGTTTCGGCTTGGTAAATCATTGTCTATCTCCATGACATACAATCTGGGATTGTCTGTATACCTATTAAAATGGTGCCCTTCCTCGTATAAATAGCTTCGGATAAATAGGTATCGAGGAAGTGTTTTATTCTAATTCTGGCTTGACCATTGATGTTAGTTTTGATCGGTGGATGTTTAATTTCAATACATTTTTCAAACAAGTGTTTAACATTGTGCGCTGGGCCAGATCTTATGCGACTTGTAAATCACACTCGTGGTAGACTTCAGGCAAAGAGACAAGCGACCTAATTCTATGAATGACCAGCCTTATTTGATTCCTGCACAACCGACTCAATTTGAAGAAGAGATCAAAAAGAGTGTGTTTATTACTTATCTTGCCCATACGCCAAGTGTCGACGCTGCGAAAGCATTTGTGGAGCAAGTAAAAACAAAACACGCGGATGCGAGGCATAATTGCTGGGGGTTTGTCGCCGGAAGACCAGAAGACTCGATGAAGTGGGGCTTCAGTGACGATGGCGAACCGTCTGGAACGGCAGGCAAACCTATTCTCGCGCAGCTCTCTGGTTCAGGGGTTGGAGAAATTACGGCGGTTGTCACCCGCTACTCAGGCGGCATCAAATTAGGCACGGGTGGTTTAGTGAAGGCCTATGGTGGTGGTGTACAACAAGCACTCAGGCAGCTTCAAACTATTGAGAAAAAAATAACCACAAAGCTCAGACTAGCGTTAGACTATGGGTTTATGCCTATCGCACAGTCTATTATGCCTCAGTTTGGGGCGGTTGAAGTTGATGCTGAATACAGCGATCAGGTCGTGCTGGTGGTAGAAATTGAGCTTCGTGAAGTGAGCGGATTTACCCAAGCTATCATTAATAAAAGTGGGGCGAAGGCAATTGTTACCCCACTAGACGGAAAATAATGAAAAACAGTAAGCGACAGGGACAGCTTCGCTAGTCAATCAATCCATGCAATTTCGTTCAATTATTCGTATCGTCGGGCTATTGCTCGCGCTTTTTAGTGTCACAATGCTCGCGCCTGCGCTTGTCGCGCTGACTTACCGAGATGGTGCTGGTGTGCCTTTTGTCACGACCTTTTTTGTTCTGCTGTTTTGCGGGGCGGTGTGCTGGTTTCCGAACCGTAGGCATAAGCATGAGCTAAAAGCGCGTGATGGATTCCTTATCGTAGTCTTATTCTGGACCGTATTGGGCAGTGCGGGCTCCATTCCGTTTTTGATCGCTGATAATCCTAATATATCGGTAACGGACGCTTTTTTTGAGTCATTTTCCGCTTTGACGACCACCGGTGCGACGGTGATTGTTGGTCTGGATGAATTGCCCAAAGCGATCTTGTTCTATCGCCAGCTACTCCAGTGGTTTGGTGGAATGGGGATCATCGTATTAGCGGTGGCCATTTTGCCTGTGTTAGGTATCGGTGGAATGCAGTTGTATCGTGCTGAAATCCCGGGGCCGGTAAAAGACACCAAAATGACGCCGCGAATTGCTGAGACAGCCAAAGCGCTTTGGTATATCTACTTAAGCCTGACGATTGCATGTGCGACAGCATTTTGGTTGGCAGGGATGACACCGTTTGACGCCATCAGCCACAGTTTCTCTACCATCGCGATTGGCGGTTTCTCAACGCATGACGCAAGCATGGGGTATTTCGACAGTTACGCAATCAATCTCATTACCGTCGTATTTCTCCTCATCTCAGCGTGTAACTTTACTTTGCACTTTGCGGCATTTTCGTCCGGCGGGGTACATCCTAAATACTATTGGAAAGATCCCGAGTTTCGCGCATTCATCTTTATACAGGTGATACTTTTTGTTGTTTGCTTCTTATTACTACTGAAGCACCACTCATACACGTCCACATATGATGCTTTCGACCAAGCGCTTTTCCAAACAGTCTCTATCTCAACCACGGCTGGTTTTACGACAACAGGCTTTGCGGATTGGCCATTGTTCTTACCCGTCTTGCTGCTGTTCTCATCTTTTATTGGTGGATGTGCTGGCTCGACAGGTGGTGGTATGAAAGTAATTCGCATATTGCTACTTACCTTACAAGGTGCTCGTGAGCTGAAGCGTCTGGTTCACCCTCGCGCGGTCTACACCATTAAAGTTGGTGGTAGCGCGCTACCACAACGAGTTGTTGATGCCGTTTGGGGATTCTTCTCTGCGTATGCGTTGGTGTTTGTTGTGTGTATGTTGGGACTGATCGCAACAGGAATGGATGAACTGAGTGCATTCTCTGCCGTCGCCGCTACTTTGAATAACCTTGGTCCGGGCCTTGGAGAAGTGGCGCTTCATTTTGGTGATGTAAATGACAAAGCAAAATGGGTTCTGATCGTGTCCATGTTGTTTGGTCGTCTAGAAATCTTTACCTTACTCATTCTACTCACGCCAACGTTTTGGCGTAGCTAAGGGGATATCGTGGCAAAAGCATTGTTCTTATACTCTTCTCGTGAAGGGCAAACAAAAAAAATCTTCCACTATATAGATGAGAAGCTAACGGACTTCGATTGTGATTTAGTGGATCTACATAATGTAGACACTATTGATTTCGAACCCTATGACAAAGTGCTGGTTGGAGCTTCTATTCGTTATGGGCATTTGAATAAGAAGTTGTACCAATTTATTGAACGCCACCTTACCCAACTGGAAAAGCATAAAGTCGCTTTCTTCTGTGTGAACCTAACGGCACGTAAAGAAGACCAAGGTAAAGATACGCCAGAAGGCAGTGCGTATATTCGTAAGTTCTTGATGAAATCACCTTGGAAACCAGAGTTAATAGGCGTGTTTGCTGGCGCCCTTTATTATCCGCGCTACGGATGGTTCGACAAAATGATGATTAAGTTCATCATGTCGATGACGGGTGGAGAAACGGATACAACGAAAGAGGTGGAATACACCAACTGGGAAAAAGTGACTCTTTTCACGGATAAATTCAAAGAACTGTAGAAATAACGTGCTCTTTTAAGTGTTTTTGATGCTATTTCATTCGAATGATAGAAAATTCAAAAAAAACCTCAAAAAGGGCTTGCCAATGTGATCGCAATCTCTATAATGCCACCTCGCTGACACGGCAACGCTTCGAAAGAAACGAGCCAGAGTTAGCAAGCCAGATTAGCCAAGCGGAAACGCTTGAAAAAAGTTTGAAAAAAGTGATTGACACTAAACTTTAACTCGCTAAAATGGCCGTCCGATTTGAGCGAAGCTCAATAGGAAAGCTCTTTAACAATATAGACCTATCAATCTGTGTGGGCACTCGTTGATGATAATCCAATTAGATACCTCGGTATCAAATTAGGTTTCAATGATACGAAGTGACCATTGAATCTTCGGATTCAGCACAGTCAATTCAAACATTACGTTATGTAATGTTCAGTATTCATTGAGCCGAACAAAATCTTAAATTGAAGAGTTTGATCATGGCTCAGATTGAACGCTGGCGGCAGGCCTAACACATGCAAGTCGAGCGGAAACGAGTTAACTGAACCTTCGGGGGACGTTAACGGCGTCGAGCGGCGGACGGGTGAGTAATGCCTAGGAAATTGCCCTGATGTGGGGGATAACCATTGGAAACGATGGCTAATACCGCATGATGCCTACGGGCCAAAGAGGGGGACCTTCGGGCCTCTCGCGTCAGGATATGCCTAGGTGGGATTAGCTAGTTGGTGAGGTAAGGGCTCACCAAGGCGACGATCCCTAGCTGGTCTGAGAGGATGATCAGCCACACTGGAACTGAGACACGGTCCAGACTCCTACGGGAGGCAGCAGTGGGGAATATTGCACAATGGGCGCAAGCCTGATGCAGCCATGCCGCGTGTGTGAAGAAGGCCTTCGGGTTGTAAAGCACTTTCAGTCGTGAGGAAGGTAGTGTAGTTAATAGCTGCATTATTTGACGTTAGCGACAGAAGAAGCACCGGCTAACTCCGTGCCAGCAGCCGCGGTAATACGGAGGGTGCGAGCGTTAATCGGAATTACTGGGCGTAAAGCGCATGCAGGTGGTTTGTTAAGTCAGATGTGAAAGCCCGGGGCTCAACCTCGGAATAGCATTTGAAACTGGCAGACTAGAGTACTGTAGAGGGGGGTAGAATTTCAGGTGTAGCGGTGAAATGCGTAGAGATCTGAAGGAATACCGGTGGCGAAGGCGGCCCCCTGGACAGATACTGACACTCAGATGCGAAAGCGTGGGGAGCAAACAGGATTAGATACCCTGGTAGTCCACGCCGTAAACGATGTCTACTTGGAGGTTGTGGCCTTGAGCCGTGGCTTTCGGAGCTAACGCGTTAAGTAGACCGCCTGGGGAGTACGGTCGCAAGATTAAAACTCAAATGAATTGACGGGGGCCCGCACAAGCGGTGGAGCATGTGGTTTAATTCGATGCAACGCGAAGAACCTTACCTACTCTTGACATCCAGAGAATTTTTCAGAGATGAATTGGTGCCTTCGGGAACTCTGAGACAGGTGCTGCATGGCTGTCGTCAGCTCGTGTTGTGAAATGTTGGGTTAAGTCCCGCAACGAGCGCAACCCTTATCCTTGTTTGCCAGCGAGTAATGTCGGGAACTCCAGGGAGACTGCCGGTGATAAACCGGAGGAAGGTGGGGACGACGTCAAGTCATCATGGCCCTTACGAGTAGGGCTACACACGTGCTACAATGGCGCATACAGAGGGCGGCCAACTTGCGAAAGTGAGCGAATCCCAAAAAGTGCGTCGTAGTCCGGATTGGAGTCTGCAACTCGACTCCATGAAGTCGGAATCGCTAGTAATCGTGGATCAGAATGCCACGGTGAATACGTTCCCGGGCCTTGTACACACCGCCCGTCACACCATGGGAGTGGGCTGCAAAAGAAGTAGGTAGTTTAACCTTCGGGGGGACGCTTACCACTTTGTGGTTCATGACTGGGGTGAAGTCGTAACAAGGTAGCGCTAGGGGAACCTGGCGCTGGATCACCTCCTTATACGATGATTATTCACGATGAGTGTCCACACAGATTGATATGGTTTATGAAGTTTAAGAGATAGAACATCCCCCAAGATGTTCAACTTAGTGTCCCGTTCGTCTAGAGGCCTAGGACACCGCCCTTTCACGGCGGTAACAGGGGTTCGACTCCCCTACGGGATACCATTGGGTCGTTAGCTCAGTTGGTAGAGCAGTTGACTTTTAATCAATTGGTCGCAGGTTCGAATCCTGCACGACCCACCATTCTTCTCCACGAAGAATTAAAACTTATGTGGGCGATTAGCTCAGTTGGGAGAGCACCTGCCTTACAAGCAGGGGGTCACTGGTTCGAGCCCGGTATCGCCCACCATTCTCTAAGCATTTTTGGAATAAAACGTCCAAACCAGAGCAAGCAATTGATACTGGTTGGCATTTTTGACTCTGAAAGTCTTTAGAAAATGTACTTCCTTGTGAAGAAACATAGCTCTTTAACAATTTGGAAAGCTGACAAAATAATCTTTAAGATTATTTGTAAAGTTCTCAAAGTATTCATGTATTTGAATACAACTAAAAACACATTCAAGTGTTCTTGGAATTTGAGTCCGGCAAAATCGAAAGCTGTCTCGCTCATTCAAATAATGAGACAGCAACTTTGGTTGTTTAACATCAATTCGAAACTCCTTCGGGTTGTATGGTTAAGTGACTAAGCGTACACGGTGGATGCCTTGGCAGTCAGAGGCGATGAAGGACGTATTAACTTGCGATAAGCCCAGATTAGGCAGTAAAAGCCATTTGAGTCTGGGATTTCCGAATGGGGAAACCCACTTACATAAGTAAGTATCCTGTTGTGAATACATAGCAACAGGAGGCGAACCGGGGGAACTGAAACATCTAAGTACCCCGAGGAAAAGAAATCAACCGAGATTCCGAAAGTAGCGGCGAGCGAAATTGGACTAGCCCTTAAGCTTTACACGCGTTAGACGAACGGTCTGGAAAGTCCGACGATACAGGGTGATAGTCCCGTAGTTGACGATGTGTGTTCAGTGAAATCGAGTAGGGCGGGACACGTGATATCCTGTCTGAATATGGGGGGACCATCCTCCAAGGCTAAATACTACTGACTGACCGATAGTGAACCAGTACCGTGAGGGAAAGGCGAAAAGAACCCCTGTGAGGGGAGTGAAATAGAACCTGAAACCGTGTACGTACAAGCAGTAGGAGCAGGCTTTGTCCTGTGACTGCGTACCTTTTGTATAATGGGTCAGCGACTTATATTCAGTGGCAAGGTTAACCATCTAGGGGAGCCGTAGGGAAACCGAGTCTTAACTGGGCGTTCAGTCTCTGGATATAGACCCGAAACCAGGTGATCTAGCCATGGGCAGGTTGAAGGTTGAGTAACATCAACTGGAGGACCGAACCGACTAATGTTGAAAAATTAGCGGATGACTTGTGGCTAGGGGTGAAAGGCCAATCAAACCTGGAGATAGCTGGTTCTCCCCGAAAGCTATTTAGGTAGCGCCTCGGACGAATACTACTGGGGGTAGAGCACTGTTAAGGCTAGGGGGTCATCCCGACTTACCAACCCTTTGCAAACTCCGAATACCAGTAAGTACTATCCGGGAGACACACGGCGGGTGCTAACGTCCGTCGTGGAGAGGGAAACAACCCAGACCGCCAGCTAAGGTCCCAAATTACTACTAAGTGGGAAACGATGTGGGAAGGCTCAGACAGCCAGGATGTTGGCTTAGAAGCAGCCATCATTTAAAGAAAGCGTAATAGCTCACTGGTCGAGTCGGCCTGCGCGGAAGATGTAACGGGGCTAAGTAGTAAACCGAAGCTGCGGCAATATACTTTTGTATATTGGGTAGGGGAGCGTTCTGTAAGCGGTTGAAGGTGTGTGGTAACGCATGCTGGACGTATCAGAAGTGCGAATGCTGACATGAGTAACGATAAAGGGGGTGAAAAACCTCCTCGCCGGAAGACCAAGGGTTCCTGTCCAACGTTAATCGGGGCAGGGTAAGTCGACCCCTAAGGCGAGGCCGAAAGGCGTAGTCGATGGGAAACGGGTTAATATTCCCGTACTTCTTACAATTGCGATGGGGGGACGGAGAAGGCTAGGTGGGCCTGGCGACGGTTGTCCAGGTTCAAGTGCGTAGGCTTGAGAGTTAGGTAAATCCGGCTCTCTCTAAGGCTGAGACACGACGTCGAGCACCTACGGGTGTGAAGTCATTGATGCCATGCTTCCAGGAAAAGCCTCTAAGCTTCAGATTGTAAGGAATCGTACCCCAAACCGACACAGGTGGTCGGGTAGAGAATACCAAGGCGCTTGAGAGAACTCGGGTGAAGGAACTAGGCAAAATGGTACCGTAACTTCGGGAGAAGGTACGCTCTCGACGGTGAAGTCCCTTGCGGATGGAGCTATTGAGAGTCGCAGATACCAGGTGGCTGCAACTGTTTATTAAAAACACAGCACTGTGCAAAATCGTAAGATGACGTATACGGTGTGACGCCTGCCCGGTGCCGGAAGGTTAATTGATGGGGTTAGACTTCGGTCGAAGCTCTTGATCGAAGCCCCGGTAAACGGCGGCCGTAACTATAACGGTCCTAAGGTAGCGAAATTCCTTGTCGGGTAAGTTCCGACCTGCACGAATGGCGTAATGATGGCCACGCTGTCTCCACCCGAGACTCAGTGAAATTGAAATCGCTGTGAAGATGCAGTGTACCCGCGGCTAGACGGAAAGACCCCGTGAACCTTTACTACAGCTTGGCACTGAACATTGACCCTACATGTGTAGGATAGGTGGGAGGCTTTGAAACGAGTACGCCAGTATTCGTGGAGCCGTCCTTGAAATACCACCCTTGTAGTGTTGATGTTCTAACGTCGACCCCTTATCGGGGTTGCGGACAGTGCCTGGTGGGTAGTTTGACTGGGGCGGTCTCCTCCCAAAGCGTAACGGAGGAGCACGAAGGTGGGCTAATCACGGTTGGACATCGTGAGGTTAGTGCAATGGCATAAGCCCGCTTGACTGCGAGAATGACAATTCGAGCAGGTGCGAAAGCAGGTCATAGTGATCCGGTGGTTCTGAATGGAAGGGCCATCGCTCAACGGATAAAAGGTACTCCGGGGATAACAGGCTGATACCGCCCAAGAGTTCATATCGACGGCGGTGTTTGGCACCTCGATGTCGGCTCATCACATCCTGGGGCTGAAGTCGGTCCCAAGGGTATGGCTGTTCGCCATTTAAAGTGGTACGCGAGCTGGGTTTAGAACGTCGTGAGACAGTTCGGTCCCTATCTGCCGTGGGCGTTGGAGAATTGAAAGGGGCTGCTCCTAGTACGAGAGGACCGGAGTGGACGAACCTCTGGTGTTCGGGTTGTGTCGCCAGACGCATTGCCCGGTAGCTAAGTTCGGGATCGATAACCGCTGAAAGCATCTAAGCGGGAAGCGAGCCTTGAGATGAGTTCTCCCTGATACTTTAAGTATCCTAAAGGGTTGTCGTAGACTACGACGTTGATAGGCAGGGTGTGTAAGCGTTGTGAGGCGTTGAGCTAACCTGTACTAATTGCCCGTGAGGCTTAACCATACAACACCCAAGGGGTTTTGATGGACTCAATGAAAGAACGTTGAATGTGTAATAACGAGAATTAAAAACAGCTTTCCAGATTAAAGAATTTGCTTGGCGACCATAGCGTTTTGGACCCACCTGATTCCATTCCGAACTCAGAAGTGAAACGAAATAGCGCCGATGGTAGTGTGGGGTTTCCCCATGTGAGAGTAGGACATCGCCAGGCTTTAAATTTGCAAAAAAGCCCGCTAGAAATAGCGGGCTTTTTTGTTATTTACGCTTTCCAAAATATGCTTCATAAGATTAATAAAACTTAATCTACGCACAACCACCCCTTAATTATCAATCACGTATCCTCTCTCTAGAATCAAAAAGTAAGAGGATACAACGTGAACATTTTAGGATATTTACAGAAAATCGGTAAAGCACTCATGGTACCGATCGCTGTGCTACCAGCCGGCGGTTTAATGCTTGGCCTTGGTTATGCCTTGGACCCATCTGGCTGGGGAGCGAATAGCCCATTAGCTACGATACTGGTGTATGGTGGTAAAGGTATTATGGATAACCAAGCTTGGTTATTCGCCGTTGGTGTGGCTTATGGATTGGCGAAAGATAATAACGGTGCCGCTGCTTTATCTGGATTACTCGGTCTATTAATTGTTGAAATGATTGTTGGGAACACGGCAGTGATTTCGCAGATTACCGGAGTTCCTGTTGCTGATATGAGCTCTTCAGAGGTTATCGCATCTGGAGCCGCTGTAAGTGCATTTACAGGGATCATGATGGGGATAGTGGCTGCCACTCTTTACAACCGTTTCCACACTATCAAATTGCCGGCGGCATTAGGCTTCTTTGGCGGTAAACGCTTTGTACCTATTGTGACTTCACTGGCTTCGATTCTCATCAGTATTGTTATGGTTTACGTGTGGCCTGCAGTTTATGGCTCGCTGGTTAACTTTGGTATATCCATTTCTGAAATGGGAGCTGCTGGGGCAGGTATCTATGGTTTCTTCAACCGTTTGCTGATTCCTATCGGTTTACACCATGCTTTGAACCAAGTATTCATCTTTGATCTTGTTGGTATTAACGATATCTCTAAATTCTGGTCTGGTACGGGTGAGTTGGGTGTTACGGGTATGTACCAAGGTGGCTTCTTCCCATTTATGGGTTATGGTCTACCAGCCGCATGTCTAGCGATGTACCACTGTGCGAAGCCAGAAAATAAGAAAAGAGTTGGTGGTATTCTTGGTGCATCAGCGTTGACGGCAATTTTGACTGGTGTTACTGAACCGATTGAATTTGCGTTTATGTTTGTGGCTCCTGCTCTTTATGTTGTGCACGCTTTATTGGCAGCTCTTTCTCTCTATATTGCAGCAAGCATGCAATGGTTCGCGGGTTTCACATTTAGCGGCGGGTTAATTGACTTCATCTTGTCTTATAACTTACCTCTAGCGATTAAGCCTTATATGCTTATCGTACAGGGTATTTGCTTTGCATTTATTTACTATGCGGTATTCAGATTTGCGATTATTAAGTTCGATTTGAAAACGCCAGGTCGTGAAGAAGTGGAGGCCGTAGTAAAGAATGAGACTTCTACTAATACGAGAGCAGCTCAGTATCTGAAAGCGCTGGGTGGCCATAGTAATCTTGCTTCTATCGACTCATGCATTACACGTTTGCGTTTAACTCTGAATGATACGTCTGCTGTTGACGAACGCACGCTCAAAGCCATTGGCGCAATGGGAGTCGTGAAAATTGGCGCGAATAACCTACAAGTTATTGTTGGTACTGAAGCGGAACAAATCGCTCATGCGATGCAGCAAATTCCAGAGACGCAAGATCTCTCGGATGTCGTCGTTCCTAGTTTATCTGTATAAAATTATGTCTAATTAAGTTAAAGGCTGAGTATCTACTCAGCTTTTTTTGTATTTATTTAACTCTCAAAATAGAGTCGAGCACGTAACCCTGGATTGTTGTCACGCAAAAACAAGTGCGCATTGTGCAAATTGGCCACGGCATCGACCAAAGACAACCCTAAACCATTACCTGATTCCGTGCGGCTCTGATCCGCACGATACATTGGGCGGCAAACATACATTTTGTCGTAATCAGAAATTCCGATGCCAGAGTCGGCGATAGCAACACCAAAGCAGTCCGCAATCACTTCGATCTGTCCTCCGTTAGGTGTGTACTTAACCGCATTTTCTAATAGGTTAAACACCGCTCGAAAAAGCAGAGAACGATCGCCTGTGATAACACAGGGGGTATCTTGTCTAAACGTTATTCTCTGATTTTTTTCGTCGGCGATGGGAGATATAAAATCAAGGGCATCTCGGGTGACTTTACCTAAATCGACACTATTACTGTCGATATTCACCTGGCCACTATTGAGCTTTGCAATTTCAAGCATGCTATTGAATAGTGACAAAATTAGCTCTAATTCATCATAACAAGCTGAAAAACTGCTTACTTGGGATGGTGATAAATCGCTTTGAGCTAGAATGTCTTCTAAGCGAAGTTTCAACCTAGCCATTGGTGTTCTCATGTCATGAGCAAGCCCAGTGGTCAGCGATTTGAGGCTAGACTCGTTTTTGGCCATTTGCTCAATCATGAAATTGAGATGAATGGCTAAAATATCAAACTCATCATCCTGGCGAGAAACGGCAATCTTTACATTGGGCTCGCCACATAGGACGCGATTCATGGCGTGATTTACTTTTTCTAATTTTTTGAGAATGAGCACCGTAAAAAATAGTGCAGAAATGATCATGACTGCAGTAGGAAAAATGATGCCAGAGAAAACCATTGGGGTAAGTGACTTCCTGTACTCTTCTAAGGCTCTTTTATCTACCCCTATCTCTAATTGGAGGTTATTTCCTACCAGAATATTATGTTTGCTTGCTTGCAGGTCGATAGGGTAGTAATGCTGAAGATGGTCTGATTCGTTAGCTTCGATCAGTCTGTAGTAGAAAGGTGTCTCCGTTGCTCGTTTGGTTCTTAACAGTTGCTCGACATCCTCTTGGCTCTGGTTGGCTGCAAAGTTGAATTCCAGAATTTCTTCATTGAGCTGCCGTGTTAGTTGCTTTTGATGAAAGTTGTTAGAATCCCGATACAGTTGATGTATGACGACGATGTTGGTGATAGTGACAATTAAAAAAAGGCTCGCCAATGTTTTAAATACCGAAGAACGGGTTAAAGCATAGTCATCGACGAAGGACATAGCCGACTCCTCTTACTGTGTGCAGGAGCTCTGTACATCCAGCCTCTTCCAATTTACGGCGCAAGTTAGCGACATGGACATCGATGACGTTAGTTTTTGGATCAAAATGATAACTCCAAATATTTTCGAACAGGCGCATGCGTGATACCACTTGCTCACTATGCTCAATAAAGTATTGAATAAGCTGAAACTCTTTGGGTTGGAGAACGATCTCCTGCTGATTACAGGTGACTTTGTGAGCTTTTAGGTCCACCTGCAAACAATGATAATTAAGAATGTGTTGATTTGATGTTGGCCGCTGAGTGCGATTGATGATGATA
Source organism: Allocatenococcus thiocycli (assembly GCF_921292965.1). Lineage (NCBI taxonomy): Bacteria > Pseudomonadati > Pseudomonadota > Gammaproteobacteria > Vibrionales > Vibrionaceae > Allocatenococcus > Allocatenococcus thiocycli. The sequence goes on along the minus strand of NZ_CAKLCK010000041.1, from coordinate 200,309 downwards.
TCGACTCGGGCAATTAACTCTGCAAGGGCAAATGGTTTTATTAGGTAGTCATCACTGCCAGCCTGCAAACCGTCCACTCGATCGTTTACGCTATCCATCGCGCTTAAAATCAGAACTGGAAGCTGTTCTTCCGCGGCTTTGATGGCGGCGAGTACTTTCATTCCGTCAAGATATGGCAGCATCCTATCCAGGATGATGAGCTGGTATTCTGAGCTAAGAGCCATCATTAACCCTTTCTTGCCGTCTTCGGCTTGGTCAACGATATAACCGTGCTCGGTCAGGCCTTTACTGACGAATTCTCTGGTCGTTGCGTCATCTTCAATGATGAGTATTTTCACGGGGATTCCTCTGTTTTGGCTGGTACTTTACTGATGAAGCAGAGAGAGGGAAATATGAAAAAGAAGGCTCGCGTGACTAATGCGAGCCAACACGATTTAGGGGGATAAATCGTTAATATTTTGTCGGTTTGTATCTATAAATTGTCATGGGGAGTCTACTCAACCTTCTGTTGAGCAGACCTTTTGGAAAGATTAAAGATCGTTAATGTATTTACTGAGCAATAAAACTTCCCTCGGCTAACTCCCACAACGCTTTGACTAATGAGTTTTCCAATTGCGATCGTTTGCAACACACACCGAGTTGGAATGGTTTGATTGGGGCAAACGAGAGACGCTGAATGCTATCTCGTACAGGGCTGTTATTAATCACCACATCTGGCGCGATTCCGACGCCACAACCTAACGCCACCATACTGACAATGGCTTCATGACCAGAAATTTGCGCGTAGATGTTGGGCTTAATTTTCATTTTTTTAAACCAGGCATTGGCTCTGTCTCTGGCGGTACCAGATTCAGGCACAATGAAAGGAATCTTATTCCAGTCGGGATGTTCTTTGTGTAGCTCTTCAACCCAAGAACTGATGCCTATGGGAGCTATCACGGAGAGTGGAATTTCAGTGATGGTGGTGAACTCCACTTTAGATGAAAGGTGCTCTGGCATGGCTGAAATGGCAATATCGGCCTCATCATTCATTATCTTATCGATGGCCTGAGCCGGGTCGCCTGTCAAAAGCTTGAATTCAATGTAAGGGTGCTTTAAGCGAAACGAGTTGAGCAGTTGAGGTAAGTGGCTGTAGCTGGCGGTCACGGAGCAGAACAATCGAACTTCACCTTTAAGAACATCGTCTTGCACATTTATTTGAGATTGGAATTGTGTCCAGTCGTGAACCATCTTCATCGCTACTGGCTGAAACTTTTCACCAGCGGGCGTCAACTCCACACTCCGGTTGTCCCTGACAAAAAGCGGGTGGCCTATCTCTTCTTCTAATTTTTGAATCTGACGACTCAAAGCAGATGGACTTACGTGCATAGTGGCTGCTGTCTTACTAAAACTCTTGCTGTCACAGATATCAAGGAACAGTCGGATGGTTTTTATATTCATGAAATTACCGTGTTGCATTTTTTGCAATTACTAATTGTGAATATATCACTTTAAGCAACTAAATGTCTGTTCTAGTATGAACTCATTCGGTAAGACCAATACCGACCTCTACGGAAGAATCTTAAAGGAGCACCCTAATGGCTAACTATTTCAATACTCTAAACTTGCGTGAGCAATTGGACCAACTAGGTCGTTGTCGTTTTATGGACCGCAGTGAGTTTGCTTCAGAAGCAGACTACCTAAAAGGTAAGAAGGTTGTCATCGTAGGTTGTGGTGCTCAAGGCCTGAACCAAGGTCTAAACATGCGTGATTCTGGTCTGGATGTGTCATACGCACTTCGTCAGGCTGCAATCGACGAGCAACGTCAGTCATTTAAAAATGCAAAAGACAACGGTTTTGAAGTAGGCAGCTACGAGACTCTAATCCCTCAAGCGGATCTAGTGGTTAACCTAACTCCAGACAAGCAGCACTCTAACGTTGTTGAGACAGTAATGCCTCTAATGAAAGAAGGCGCGGCACTAGGTTACTCACACGGCTTCAACGTTGTTGAAGAAGGCATGCAAATCCGTAAAGACCTAACGGTTGTAATGGTTGCACCTAAGTGTCCTGGTACTGAGGTTCGTGAAGAATACAAACGTGGTTTCGGTGTTCCAACTCTAATTGCGGTTCACCCAGAGAATGACCCTAAAGGCGATGGTCTGGAAATCGCGAAAGCATGGGCAGCAGCAACTGGCGGTCACCGCGCAGGTTGTCTAGAATCATCTTTCGTTGCAGAAGTAAAATCTGACCTAATGGGTGAGCAAACTATCCTATGTGGCATGCTTCAAGCTGGTTCTATCGTATGTTACGAGAAGATGGTTGCGGAAGGTATCGACCCAGGTTACGCAGGTAAACTACTTCAGTACGGTTGGGAAACAGTAACAGAAGCACTGAAATTCGGTGGCATCACGCACATGATGGACCGTCTGTCTAACCCAGCTAAGATCAAAGCGTTTGAGCTTTCTGAAGAGCTAAAAGATCTAATGCGTCCACTTTACAACAAGCACATGGATGACATCATTTCTGGTCACTTCTCTAGCACTATGATGGCTGACTGGGCGAACGACGATGTGAACCTACTAGGCTGGCGTGAAGAAACAGGTCAAACAGCATTTGAAAACTACCCAGAAACTGACGTTGAAATCTCTGAGCAAGAGTACTTCGACAACGGTATTCTAATGATTGCGATGGTTCGCGCAGGGGTTGAGCTAGCGTTCGAAGCAATGACTGCATCAGGCATCATCGATGAGTCAGCGTACTACGAGTCACTACACGAACTACCGCTAATCGCAAACACAATTGCACGTAAGCGCCTATACGAGATGAACGTAGTAATCTCTGACACTGCAGAATACGGTAACTACCTATTCGCAAACGTAGCAACGCCGCTACTACGTGAGAAGTTCATGCCTTCAGTAGGTACTGATGTTATCGGTAAAGGCCTAGGTGAGACTTCAAACCAAGTTGATAACGCAACACTTATCGCGGTTAACGAGAAGCTTCGCAACCACCCAGTTGAGTACATTGGTGAAGAGCTACGCGGGTACATGACTGATATGAAGCGTATCGCTGTAGGCGGCTAAATTACTGGCCTTAAGGTTCCATTTCGGTGTCGAAGGTGCTCATTTACTATCGTAAACTCCGCGCCTTCTCCTAGAAATGAAATCTTAATACTGCGTAATTTACATACTCTAAAGTAACGCAGTAAAAGAACTCCAGCAGACTGGGGTCAATAAATACAAAACACAACATCTAATCAAAAGGCTTGGTCGCCGTTGACCAAGCCTTTTTTATTTATGGCTCGTTTGGTTGGAGCACAAAAAAGGCTGACACCTGAGTGTCAGCCTTTAAACATTATTGAAAGACGATGTTTATTTGTCTGCCAGTTTCGCTTCAAGCTCTGCCAGTTTTGCTTCCATCTCAGTGAGCTTCTGACGAGTACGAAGCAGAACCTGAGTCTGAACATCAAACTCTTCACGGCTAACAACATCAAGCTTGTTCAGCTGACCTTGAATCACTTGGCGAACTTTCTGATCAACATCTGCACCTAGCTCTTTCACTGGTGCTGGCATAGAGTCATGAATCTGCTTGGCGATTTGCTCTAGTTTCTTTGGATCAAACATAGTGGTTAAAACTCCTTTTGATTTGTGCTCATTTTAAGTAATTGATACGGGAAAGTCGCTAGTTGGAATGCAAAAAATCGAGATAGGTACGGCAAACGCAAGGCAATAAAAAAGGCCATCGAAGTGACCTTTTTAGCTTGGCAGGGAATTAGTGGTTGTCCGCTAATCCTCGTTGTGCTGCTTTTGCTTCATCAACACGGGCCAACTTTTCCAGATCTTTGTCTTCAACAAACACTGGAAGTGGTTTGTGTTTTTCAGCTAAGTAGCTGTAAATAACAGGCAGTACGAATAGGGTAAACAGAGTACCAATCGCCAGACCAGCAACGATTACGATACCGATACTAAAGCGCTGAGCCGCACCTGCACCAGTCGCGTACATCAGTGGGATAAGACCTGCGATCATCGCTGCAGTTGTCATCAGGATAGGACGTAGACGAACTTTCGCCGCTTCCATTACTGCTTCTGTTTTACCCAGTTTGTTGTGCAGCTGTTCTTCTTTCGCTACTTCACAAATCAAGATACCGTGCTTGGTGATAAGACCAACCAGAGTAATCAAACCAACCTGAGAGTAAATGTTCATCGATGCAGCGCCCCAGGCAAGCGCAATCAACGCGCCACAAATTGCCAATGGCACAGACACCATGATAACCAGTGGATCTTTCACAGATTCAAACTGAATCGCCAGAACCAAGAAGATGATTGCTAGTGCTAAACCAAATGTCGCATATAACGCACTACCTTCAGTCACAAACTGACGAGCTTCACCCATGTAGTCATGGTTGTAGCCGCTTGGCAGTTTCGTTTCAGCGATGTTCTCAAACCAGTTAATCGCATCGCCCATTGCCGTGCCCGGAGCTGGTACCGCACCTACCGTTGCTGAGTTCAGCTGGTTGAAGTGAGGCAGTGAGCGTGGCTCTGCAATCACATCAATCGTCACTAGGTTACTCAGTGGAACCGCGTTGCCGTCAGCTGCACGTACGTAGTAGTTGTTCATCGACTCTGGATTTAGACGCCACTTACGCTCTACCTGAGGGATAACTTCGTAAGAGCGGCCATTAAGGTCGATACGGTTTACGTAGCCATCTGCCATCATGGTGCTTAAAGTCACACCGATGTCTTGCATAGTTACGCCGTATGCGCCCGCTTTGTCTTTGTCGATGTTAATTTTCATCGTCGCTGAGTCGTAGTTCAGATCAAGATCCGAATAAACGAACATTGGGCTTGATTTCACTTCCGTTAATACGTCTGTCGCGATAGAGAATAAACTCTCAAATGCGTTTGGTGTGGTCAGAACAAATTGAATTGGAAGACCACTACCTGCACCTGGCAACTCTGGCATTTGGAACGCCGTTACCGCCATTCCCGGTACGTCTGCAACCAATCCGCCTACACGGCCCGTTACGTCTGCCTGGCTTGCTTCACGCTCACTCCAAGGCACCATAGAGGCAATACCGAACGCTTGGTGAGAGTTTGGAACACCTGAGAAAACCTGTGCAAACTGAACTTCTGGCTGTTCAGACAGAATGTTGTTTACCTGGTTCATGGTGTTCTGGATAAAGTCTAAGTTCGAATTAGATGGAGCAGTACCCATCAATACAACCACGCCTTTATCTTCAGACGGAGCCAGTTCACTTGGGATGAACTTGAACAGCATCGGTAAGCTGGCAAATACAATCAACGCAAAACCAATCACAACTGGACGGTGTTGCATGACCGCACCCAACATTTTGGCGTAACGGCTGGTCATGCGCTCTAACACGCTATGCACTTTCTGTTCAAACTTGCTTGGTGCCTGATGAGCTTTAAGCATCTTTGAACACATCATTGGTGATAGCGTCAGTGCCACGATACCTGATACAAATACCGCACCCGCTAGGGTTAACGCGAACTCTTTAAATAATGAGCCCGTGATACCACCCATCAACGCGATCGGCGCGTATACCGCACCCAACGTTAGTGTCATCGCGATAACCGGAACTGCAATTTCGCGCGTACCGATAATGGCCGCTCGGAATGGTGATTCACCAAGCTTGATATGTCGGTCAACGTTTTCCAGTACAACGATCGCATCATCTACCACCAGACCAATGGCGAGAACCATTGCCAGTAGGGTCATCAGGTTCCACGAGAAACCCATGGATTGCATTACCATCGCCACACCGATCAAAGAGAGTGGGATAGTTACAATAGGGATCACTACGGCACGGAATGAACCAAGGAATATAGTGATAACAATCAGTACGATCACTGCAGCTTCAGCGATGGTTTTGATTACTTCGTTAATAGATTCGTTAATTGCGATAGTCGAATCATAAAGAACATTCATCTTGATCGTACTAGGCAAGTTGCGCTCTAGCTGAGGTAATAGATCAAGTACGTCTGCTGCGATATTGATTGGGTTGGCACTTGGTGCAGCATTAATTGCAGCAACAACCGCCTCCTGACCATTTGCACTCGCTCGATATGAGTCGTGGCTCTTTTCTAGAGTCACTTTAGCAATATCGCTTAATCGAGTGACATTGCCGTCATCATTGCTAACAACAAGGTTCTTCAACTCATCAACATTGGATACCTGTGTATCTGCACTGCCGTTATAAAGTACGAACTCACCGATAGCCTGACCCGTAGCAGACTGATAGTTGTTGGCACTTAACACACCCATCACGTCAGTCGCGGTTAAGTTAAACGCTGCCATTTTTGCAGGGTCTAGCCAAACACGTAGCGCGTATTTCATACCGCCGTATAGGTCGACTTTCGACACACCGTTAACGGTAAACAACTGTGGGTTGATTACACGCTCAAGGTAGTCGGTTATCTGACTTGAAGACAACTCATCACTGGTAAAACCGATATACAGTACCGCTGTTGTCGAGCCAGTCGACATAGTAACGGTAGGGTCTTCGGCTTCTTTCGGTAGCTGCGAGCGAACCGAGTTGGTTTTTGCCAGAATATCCGAGAGTGCCGCATTCGGGTCAGTGTTCAACTTCATTTTCACGGTGATGGTGGATTTACCCAGCACCGATTGAGAAGTCATATAATCGATATTATCAGCCTGTGCGACCGCTTGTTCCAATGGCTGAGTAATAAAGCCCTGGATTAGGTCGGCACTGGCACCGTAGTAACTGGTCGAAACCGTTACTTCCGTATTCGTCATTTCAGGGTATTCACGAACCTGCATTTTGAAGATTGCTTGCAGACCAAGCAATGCGATCAAAAAGCTGATTGATACCGCTAAAACTGGACGTTTAATAAAAACATCAGTAAAGCGCATGAAGCCTCCGATTACAGCATTGGTGTTTCAGTTGGTGGAGTCGTTGCATCGCTTTCTACGACACGGACTTTAGCGTGGTTACTCAGACGAATCTGACCTGAGGTCACTACCACATCACCTGGTTTAACGCCTTCAAGAATGTGTACGATGTCTTTTGTACGCTCACCCACTTTAACCACTTGCTGTGTTACACGCTTTTCGCCATCTTCTTCAGATACGATGTAAATGCTGTCACCGTAAAGTGTGTAAGTAATCGCGGTTTGTGGAAGAGTCACCTGGTTTTCAAGTTTAGGCAGGATGATATTCGCTCGAGCGAACATACCACTACGTAGTTTGCCGTCGTTATTTGGAATATCTGCTTGTACCTGGATTAGACCACTCTGTACATTAACCGCTGGCTCAATGGCTGTAATTGAACCTTTGAAGGCGATTTCTGGGTACGCATCGACAAAAATATCGACAGCTTGGCTGATGTGGATACGAGAAATATCGGTCTGCGGCACGGTGAAACGTAGACGCATAACGCTGGTATCTTCAAGACGCACGATATCGGTACCCGCTTGCAGGTACTGACCTAGGTAAACATTACGGATACCAACCACGCCTGAAAACGGTGCTTTGATTTCACGACGGTCGATCGCCGCTTTCAAGCTCTCGATGTCAGCGCTAAGAGAAAAGTAATTCGCTTCTGCTTCATCATAAGACTCTTTAGAAATCGACCCTTTTTTGTACAGGCCTTGGTAACGCTTGTATTTTGCTTCAGCAGCTGGCAGCTTCGCTTGTGCACTTTTCAGGTTGGCTTTCTCAACAGCTGAATCAAGAAGTACCAAATCCTGGCCTTCTTTCACTTGAGTGCCAGATTCAAAAGCGATTTGGTCAATGACGCCACTTGTCTCGTTCGCTACCGTTACCCCTTGGTTAGGCTCGATAAAGCCAATTGCCTCAATCACCGGTACCCAATCAACTGATTGTACGTCAGTTACGGTTACGGGAAATTCAGGTTCCGGGCGATTCGCCATGTATTCGGCAATCTTCTGTTGCTTGAATAAGTTGAAACCTATCACACTGCCAAACAGCAAGATTGCGATAAGTAACATAAAAAAAGTCCACTTTTTCATTCTGGTCAGAACTCCAATTAGTGTTGAATGATTGCGTCCCAACTGGCTTCAATGGCAGCTTCTATGGCTGCTTCGTCCAGTTGATAAAACCCCAGAGCATGGTGTCGGGCGAGTGCAACGGTCGCCTCGAAACTCAGTCCCGAAAGGATCATATTGTCGAGTGGCTTAAACACTCCTTGCTCTTTACCTTGGTCAAATAGTCGGTCTACCTGATCAAACATTTTACGCTCAAGTTCCAGCGTTACTCTATTGCTTGCATAGGGCAGGGATTGATATTGAACTCTATTGTTCAATGTGTCCACATTTGAGCCAGCTAAACACCAAATGTTAAGCCACATTTTTGTATAACGTTCTTTTAAAGGCATATCGTCGCTCACGCCCGCTTGCACTTCTATTGCAATGCGCTTTGCGACGTTTAATCTAACTTCGTCTAAAAGGTGGTTCTTATCGGAAAAGTAACGATAGATAGTGCCAGCCGCCACACCCGCTTCTTTGGCTAGCTTTTGCATCGAAAATCCCTGAAAACCCAGCTCAGCAATCAGTTTTTCCGCCGCACAAAGAATCTGAGCTTTTTTATCTAAAGTTGTATTACTCGACATAGTTCCACTTCTAGTGAATGAACGTTCATTCATTATAGATCTAAAGCTATACGAGTGTGCAATAAAAAATAATTAAATTTTTACTTTGCTATAAATGGAGTTAGCCAACACTGACAAACTGAGGGCTGATAAACGTGGTAATCGTTCATACTCACTATTATCATAGGCGCCACGTTTATTGCCCGCTGAGAAATTCTATGAAGCTGAACCCTAGTCAAGATGAAGCCGTAAAGTACGTATCTGGTCCGTGTTTGGTGCTGGCAGGTGCTGGCTCGGGTAAAACTCGTGTTATCACCAATAAAATTGCTTATTTGGTTCAGCAATGTGGCTACAAAGCGCGAAATATTGCAGCGGTAACCTTTACCAATAAAGCCGCACGAGAAATGAAAGAGCGGGTGGGTCAGACATTAGGTAAAGCGGAATCTAAAGGTTTGATGGTATCGACCTTCCACACCTTGGGGTTGAACATTATTAAGCGCGAGTACAAGCAGCTTGGTTTAAAAGCAGGCTTCTCATTGTTTGATGACCAAGACCAACTCGCGTTATTAAAAGAGCTAACGGAAAAGCAGCTCGACGGCGATAAAGATCTGCTGCGTCAGCTGATGAGTTCAATCTCTAACTGGAAGAACGACATGTTAACGCCAGAGCAGGTGAAAGCTCAGGCGAAGGGTGAGCAACAACAGTTGTTTGCCTTCTGCTTCGACATGTACCAGAAGCAGATGAAAGCGTACAACGCGCTCGATTTTGATGATTTGATTCTGATGCCAGTACTGTTGTTACGTACTAATGAAGACGTACGTCAGCGTTGGCAGAGCCGCATCCGCTACCTATTGGTGGACGAATACCAAGATACCAATACCAGCCAATACGAGCTGGTAAAACATATTGTCGGTGAGCGTGGCCGCCTAACCGTAGTAGGGGATGACGACCAGTCTATCTATTCATGGCGTGGTGCAAAGCCACAGAACTTGGTGCTACTGGGTGAAGACTACCCGAACTTGCGCCTGATTAAACTAGAGCAAAACTATCGCTCTACTAGTCGTATTCTTCGTGCTGCCAATATTCTCATTGCCAACAACCCGCACGTGTATGAGAAGACGCTATTCTCTGAGATCCCTGACGGTGAAAAACTCAAAGTACTGCTGGCAAAAAATGAAGAGCATGAAGCGGAGCGTGTTACGGGTGAGCTGATCGCACACAAGTTCCTCAATCGCACCGAATACCGAGACTACTCGATTTTGTATCGTGGTAACCATCAATCACGCTTAATAGAAAAGTCGCTGATGCAAAACCGCGTACCATACAAAATTTCGGGTGGTACCTCTTTCTTTGCTCGTTCAGAGATCAAAGACATCATGGCGTATCTTCGAGTTCTGGTGAACCCGGATGATGACAATGCTTTTCTGCGCATCGTAAACACGCCTCGACGTGAAATTGGACCGGTTACACTAGAAAAACTGGGCAGTTACGCCAATATGCGTGGCAAGAGCTTATTTGAAGCCAGCTTTGAAATGGGGCTCGAACAGCATTTAACAGGGCGTGGTCTGGAGAATTTACGCCGCTTCACTCAGTGGTTAGTCGCTATTGCTGATCAGGCGGAAAGAGGCGATACCGTGACTGCGGTCCGTTCACTGGTTCGTGACATCAATTACGAAGACTGGCTATACGAAACCTCCGCTAGCCCGAAAGCGGCTGAGATGCGCATGAAGAACGTGTCAGATCTCTATTCCTGGATTGTGGCTGATTTAGAAGGCGATAATTACGACCAGGAAGAGAAGACATTAAAAGAGGTGGTTCAGCGTTTAACCTTGCGTGACATGATGGAGCGCGGGGAAGAGGACGAAGACAGCGATGCGGTACAATTGATGACATTGCATGCGTCAAAAGGTCTGGAATTCCCGTACGTTTATCTGATTGGCTCAGAAGAAGGCATTTTGCCACATCAAACCAGTATCGATGAAGACAACGTAGAAGAAGAACGTCGCCTGATGTACGTGGGGATTACTCGTGCCCAAAGAGAGCTGACTTTTACGATGTGTAAAGAGCGCCGTCAGTATGGTGAGTTAATCAAGCCGACACAAAGTCGCTTTCTTGATGAATTGCCTTTCGATGATGTGGAATGGGAAGTCAACAAAAAGCCCGTTTCGCAAGAGGAGAGAATGGCAAAAGGCCAGGCTCACATTGCCAACTTACGCTCAATGTTTAAGAAGTAGCATCATCCAAATCATCAAACAGCAAATAGAAAGGCTTGCCAAGTGGCAAGCCTTTCTCTTTTAAAGCTTTGATTCAAAACGAATTACAGACCTGCAATCATATGGTCGATAGCGGCCGTGATCTCATCGTCAGAACAGTCCATACATGTACCTTTAGCTGGCATCGCGTTGAAGCCTTCAAGAGCATGCTTGATCAGTACATCTTTACCTTGAGCGATACGAGGCGCCCATTCGTCAGCATTGCCAATCTTTGGAGCACCATTTACACCAGATGCGTGACAAGCAATACAAAAAGTACCGTAAACTGTTGCGCCATCACGAGGACCGGTTGGTTCTGCTTTTACAGGCTCAGAGCCTGCTAGATAAACATCGCCGACAGGTTTGATGCGTTCTGCGATCGCATCGTATTCACTTTGGCTGATGTCAGAAGCTAAAGCTGCCGTAGAAAACGTTAAGGCAGCGAACAAAACGCTAATCATTTGTCGAGACATATCCATTAAACCCACTTCACATTCCCGAGGTAAGTGACTTACCTATTTATATAGTTAGAGTATTGATACCGATTAAAGAAGCCCGATAAAACCACTTCAATGGCATAGAATGATTAGACAACTTGGTTGCAGCTGTTAAATCAATGTAAATAATGAGTGATTATATCCCGATAGCTTGTTGCATTAAACAACAAGTTATCGATGACAGGGCGTGAATCACATCAAAAATTCTCTTTAAAGGCATATAACTGTCGAAAAAGAGACCAAACGATAAAAAAAGTAAAAAAAGTACTAGACGGCATAGTGTGATATCCGTATTATTCCACTCCGCCGATAGGGCATGCGCCCGTAGCTCAGTTGGATAGAGCGTTGGCCTCCGGAGCCAAAGGTCGAAGGTTCGAATCCTTTCGGGCGTACCATTACCCCGGAGGATAAGTCGGTAAAACTCAGTGGTGGCTATAGCTCAGTTGGTAGAGCCCCGGATTGTGATTCCGGTTGTCGCGAGTTCAAGTCTCGTTAGCCACCCCATTCTTTCTTTTTTAGGAAGAACAAGGTAGCATTGCTTCCTGTCTTGATTTAGAGTCGAGATAAAACATAAGTCGGTGAATAGCGCAGCTTGGTAGCGCATCTGGTTTGGGACCAGAGGGTCGGGGGTTCGAATCCCTCTTCACCGACCACTATTAAAGTTTATGGCTTAAAGTAAGCGGTAAACATGACAATTTGATGGTGGCTATAGCTCAGTCGGTAGAGCCCCGGATTGTGATTCCGGTTGTCGCGAGTTCAAGTCTCGTTAGCCACCCCATTCTTTCTTTAAAGAATACATGCTCGGTGAATAGCGCAGCTTGGTAGCGCATCTGGTTTGGGACCAGAGGGTCGGGGGTTCGAATCCCTCTTCACCGACCACTATTAGAAAGCCTCGATAGAAATATCGGGGCTTTTTTACGTCTGAAGATCGTGAATAAAGCAGCTTGGTAGCACATCTCATTCTTTGAAATATAGCGGACCAGAGGGGCGGGCGGGGGTTCGCCTGATGTTCAAATTCTAGCTCTTCACCGACCACTATTAGAAAGCCCCAACTAGCCGTCCGCGACAGAAATGTCGAGGCTTTTTTGCATTCTGAGTTTAGTCATTGATTGCAAAGGATCGGGGGCTGGATCGCCAGTTCGATCGAATCCCTCTTCACCGACCATCATTCAAAAAGTCTTAACTGTCAGGTCAAAAAGCTTTTGACCACCAGTAACCCAAAAGCTTTCTCAGCCGATAAAACAAACCCCAGCGCAGTGGCTGGGGTTTTGTATTTTTACCATTCAATCCATTCTACTGAGCGAGCGTTTTGAGGATTTCTTTTAGCTCTACGGTGTCTTTTACTTCGTAGTCAGGCTCAATATCCGTCTGATTATCGGTACCTTTTGGATTCACCCAAACGCTGAGAATATCCATATCGTTAGCGCCCGCAATATCTGCTGCTAAAGAGTCACCGATATGAAGCGCTTCTTCTGGTTTAACGTCTGCTAGCTTAAGAGCCTTATGGAAGATGCTTGCCGCAGGTTTTTCTTCAGGTTCTTCACCACCAACAATAATATGATCGACCCATTCACTCATCTCTGTCGCCGCCAGTTTTGGATGTTGAGAGAAGATCGGACCGTTAGTAATGACAACGAGAGTGTAGTGTTGACGCAGTTCAACCAGCATTTCCTTTACTCCTGGTAGAAAGGAGAATGCATTCATGCGTGCAGAGTCAAAAAAACTTTGTGCCTGTTGAGCTTGCTCTGCGCTTATTTCGATCCCTTGTTCTGCAAGGATGGTTTTTATCAGGCCACAACGGAATGCATTTTCATCCGGCAGTAAGGCTACAAGCTGAGGGAACTCTGCATTGAGCTTTTTATACACGCCTTGTAAGTAGCGCTGTAAGAATGCATTAGGGTCAGTGAGCTGTGGATAGGTTTCTTTCATCCAAGTTGCAAACTCTTGTCCTGCTACTTTATCGGCTTGAGATGTGCCACATAAAGTCTCGTCCATATCAAAAAAAATCGCTTTAAGCACAGGGGCTCCTATCATTTACAACTTTGCTACTGGGGCTTCTATTTAATCTATTATCTCATGCTCGATAGTATCGTAAAGCCTTAAAACCAAAGTATGGCAGAGCCCGCCGCTATCAATCGATTCAAACAGAATGGACGATTTCAGAGCCATTCATTGTACGTTTGGCCACCAAATTCGAATAACTGACCTAAAATAGAATATTAATCTTTTTTGCAGGACCGCTCACGTTTTACTTCAGCCTATTGTTATTGATACTTGGTTTTTTATTTCTCTCTACTATTTTTAGATGAAATTTTATGCCTAAGAGATCGATTTCATGCCAGATATTGTTTGCTAAATGTTAACAATGACCTGTGAATAATGTGGCTATTTGTAATGTTGGGTTTCTGCCTAAATTTAGAGCATTTTTCTGCTTTTATTGGTGCATAGCGCACAAAAATAGGTTGATATGAAAATGGTTAAATACTTGTTAATGCATTTTTATTCGCCAGATATGCGTTTAATTAACATTTTCATGGCGGAATATACTTTAATTGTTGCTTTTTTGTGTGATTTTTGCCAAATTGTGTCCGCATTAAAATTTCAGAGCATTATTCTGAATTTGAACGGATTCATTCAGGTGATGAATAGCGCCCTAGGTGGGCGAGATTCAATACCACACAGACAAGGTAGTAGAGGTCTGAAATGTCACTATTAGAAGTGAAAAACCTTCGTATTGAGTATCCATCCCGACACGGTGTTCACGCAGCCGTGAAATCTCTTTCGTTCCAAATTGAACGTGGTGAGATTGTGGGTGTTGTCGGCGAATCAGGTGCGGGTAAATCCACCGTTGGTAACGCTGTTATTGATTTGCTTAGTCCTCCGGGACGCGTTGCCAGTGGCGACGTATTTCTGGATGGAGAAAAGATTTCCGGTTTATCTCCGGAAGCGATGCGTAAGGTTCGTGGTTCGAAGATAGGCTTTATTTTCCAAGACCCAATGACCTCTCTTAACCCTTTGTTTACGGTTGAGCAGCAGCTTAAAGAAACCATTCATGCCAACATGAAAGTGTCGGATGAAGAGGCTTATCAACGTGCGCTTTCTCTGATGCAGCAAGTGGGCATCCCTCAACCGGAAAACCGTCTCAAACAATATCCTCACCAATTCTCAGGTGGTATGCGTCAGCGTGTGGTTATTGCCATCGCGCTAGCAGGTGAACCTGATTTGATCATTGCCGATGAGCCAACGACGGCATTGGACGTTTCCATCCAAGACCAAATCCTTAGCCTGATTCGTGAGTTGTGCATCAAAAACAACGTAGGTTGTATGTTGGTGACGCACGATATGGGTGTGGTTTCGAACGTTACTGACCGTGTGGCAGTTATGTATCGTGGTGACCTGGTTGAATTTGGTCCGACTGCAAAAGTGCTGGGCAACCCTGATCACCCATATACTCGCAGCTTGATCTCAGCGGTTCCTCGCTCAGACAGAAAGCTCGATCGCTTCCCTCTGGTAAGTTACATCGAAGAAGCGACAGAAATGAAGTCGCTAGACATTAAGAATCACTGGTTAGGACAAAGTCAGGATCAACGTGAGTACACAGGTCCGTTGTTGGACGTGAAAAACGTAAACCTAAGATTCGTAACCAAAGACTCTCTGTTTGAAAGCCGCCGTGAGTACGTACAAGCGTCGAATAATGTCAGCTTTGAAGTTCATGAAGGTGAAACTTTTGGTTTGGTGGGTGAATCTGGCTCTGGTAAGTCGACAATCGCACGTGTGATCGCAGGCTTGTATGAACCAAACTCTGGTCAGGTAAAATTTGAAGGCCTGGACCTGACTGCAATGAAGTCAGAAAAAGAGCGTCGCCCAGTTCGTCGTCAAATGCAGATGGTATTCCAGAACCCTTACACGTCGATGAACCCTCGTATGAAGGTGGCGGATATCATTGCCGAGCCTATTCGTTTCCATAAGCTAACTAAGAACGAATCAGAAACACGCCAAATCGTGAATGACTTGCTTGATCACGTTGGTTTGGGTCGTATGGCTGGTCTTAAATATCCACACGAATTCTCAGGTGGTCAGCGTCAGCGTATTTCTATTGCGCGTGCACTGGCAACCAGGCCCCGTCTTTTGATCTGTGACGAACCAACATCAGCGTTGGATGTTTCGGTACAGGCACAGATCCTTAACTTGCTGAAAGATCTGCAAAGTGAGCTGAACTTGACTATGTTGTTTATCAGTCACGACTTACCGGTAATTCGTCAGATGTGTGACCGAGTCGGTGTAATGCAGATGGGTACGCTACTTGAAGTGGCACCAACTGAGCAGTTGTTTACCGATCCTCAGCATGAATACAGTAAGAAACTGATCTCTCTGATGCCAGAATTTACTGGGCTAAGAGAAGAGATTAAATCGGCATAAACCAAGTTTTTTGCTTGGCTGATCTTGAAATAAAAACAGACGCAAACACAACAAGGGACTTTGATCCCAGCATGAAGGAGTTATGCAAATGAAAACCATGAAAAGCAAATTAGCAGTGGCGCTAATCGCTGCGGGACTAAGTTTTAACTCGTTGGCAGCAGACATTAAAGTTGGCTACGCTGCTGACCCTGTATCGCTTGACCCGCACGAGCAGCTATCTGGTGGTACACTGCAAATGTCACACATGGTATTTGACCCACTAGTTCGTTTCACTCAGGAAATGGATTTTGAACCTCGCCTAGCAGAAAGCTGGGAGCGTATTAACGATACGACAGTGCGCTTCAAACTACGTGAAGGTGTGAAATTCCACTCTGGTAACACAATGACTGCAGATGACGTTGTATGGACATTCGAACGTCTGCAAAACTCTCCAGACTTTAAAGCTATCTTCGACCCATACGAAAAAATCGTTAAAGTTGATGACAATACGGTTGATCTTGTGACTAAAGGTCCATACCCACTTGTTCTACAAACTGCAACGTACATCTTCCCAATGGACAGCAAGTTCTACACTGGTAAGACTGAAGACGGCAAAGACAAATCTGAGCTAGTGAAGCACGGTAACTCATTTGCATCAACTCACGTTTCTGGTACTGGTCCATTCATCGTGACATCACGTGAGCAGGGCGTAAAAGTAGAATTTGAACGCTTCAAAGACTACTGGGACAAAGAGTCAAAAGGTAACGTTGATAAGCTAACGCTAGTACCGATCAAAGAAGATGCGACTCGTGTTGCAGCACTACTTTCTGGCGGCGTAGATATGATTCACCCAGTTGCGCCAAACGATCACCAACGTGTGAAAGATGCTGAAGGTATCGATCTGGTAACTCTGCCTGGTACTCGTATCATCACGCTACAAATGAACCAAAACAGCAACGAAGCGTTGAAAGACGTTCGTGTTCGTCAGGCGATTGTGCATGCCATCAACAACGAAGGCATCGTGAAGAAAATCATGAAAGGCTTCGCAACGGCAGCTGGTCAGCAAAGCCCAGCAGGTTACGTTGGTCATAACGACAAGTTAGTTCCTCGCTACGATCTGAAGAAAGCAAAAGAGCTGATGAAAGAAGCGGGCTACGAAGACGGCTTGACGCTAACGATGATTGCGCCAAACAACCGTTACGTGAACGATGCAAAAGTTGCACAAGCAGCGGCGGCTATGTTGTCTAAGATCGGTATCAAGGTTGATCTGAAGACAATGCCTAAAGCGCAATACTGGCCTGAGTTTGATTTATGTTCTGCTGACATGCTGATGATCGGCTGGCACTCAGATACTGAAGATTCTGCAAACTTCAACGAATTCCTAACCATGACTCGTAACGAAGAGACAGGCCGTGGTCAGTACAACTGTGGTCACTACTCAAACCCAGAAATGGACAAAGTAGTAGAAGCAGCTAACGTTGAAACAGACCCAGCGAAACGTGCAGAAATGCTACAAGGTGTAGAAGCAACGCTATACAACGACGCAGCATTCGTACCGCTACACTGGCAAAGTGAAGCGTGGGGCGCGAAGTCTAACGTGAAAGCAGCAGACATCGTGAACCCAATGGTTATGCCTTACTTTGGCGACCTAGTGGTTGAATAATCACATTGAGTAGTGCTTAGGAGGGAATTCGTTCCCTCCTGAATGAGCCCCATAACAAGTGAATTATTGTGGGGCTCAATACCAGGCTCAGTTTTATTTCAGTCGGACTGAGCTCGTTTTAAAGACTGAATTTTCTCTCTAAATTTAGAGATCTATGGATAGTTAAGGGGCAAGGAATGTTTTCGTTTCTGGTCAAGCGCCTGTTTCAGGCACTGATAGTGATGTTTGTGATCAGTTTGGTGGCGTTTGCCATTCAGGACAACCTGGGTGACCCGCTGCGTGAGCTTGTAGGTCAATCGGTTTCGGAGTCGGAGCGTCAAGCGCTGCGTGATGAACTGGGCCTGAACGATCCCTTTATCACAAAGTACACTCGCTTTGTTGGTAATGCACTGCAAGGTGATTTAGGTACTTCATACTTTTTCAAGCGCCCAGCGGTTGATGTCATTCTTGACAAGCTGGTGGCGACGCTAGAGCTCGTGTTTGGCGCGACGCTCATTATTATTGCTTTCTCAATACCACTTGGGGTGTACTCCGCGATTCACCCAAAAAGTATCTTTACCAAATTTGTTATGGCGATGAGTAGTGTCGGCATTTCGATTCCGGTTTTCCTGACCGCAATCATGCTGATGTACGTCTTCTCCATTGAGCTCGGTTGGCTGCCTTCCTACGGGCGGGGTGAAACATCGAACCTTCTTGGTTGGGAATCTGGCTTCTTTACCATTGATGGTATCAAGCACCTGATCCTGCCATGTATTGCGCTGGCTTCTATCATGTTGCCGCTGTTCATTCGTCTGGTTCGTTCAGAAATGCTGGAAGTATTGAGCTCTGAGTACATCAAGTTCGCAAAAGCGAAAGGCTTGAACTTACAAAAAATCTATTACCAACATGCACTGAAAAATACCATGCTGCCAGTACTGACAGTGGGTGGTGTGCAAATTGGTACTATGGTGGCATACACCATCCTAACCGAAACTGTATTCCAATGGCCGGGTACGGGTTTCCTTTTCCTAGAGGCGATTAACCGTGTAGATACACCGCTAATCACTGCCTACGTTATCTTTGTTGGTCTGATTTTCGTGGTAACCAATACCATCGTTGACTTGCTGTACGGCATCATCAACCCAACTGTGAACCTAACTGGAAAAGGAGCTTAATCATGAGCCAATCAAATGCAGCGGCAGCTCCTTCTGCATGGGAGCGCTTTAAAAACTCGGACTTTTTGTATTACTTTAAGCGTGACAAAGTTGCGATGGCGAGTTTTACGGTATTCATGGTCTTTTTGGTGCTGGCACTTGCTGCGCCTATTCTGGCACCAACCGATCCGTATGACTTAACGTCTATCGACATTATGGACTCGGAACTTCCTCCTTCATGGATGGAAGACGGCGATGAGCGCTTTGTTTTGGGTACCGATGAGCAAGGTCGTGACATTTTATCGACGATTCTTTACGGTTCTCGCTTATCTTTGACCATCGGTTTTCTGGCAGTGGGTCTGCAGCTGATTCTTGGGATCATCATTGGTCTGTCAGCAGGCTACTTCGGCGGCCGTATTGACAGCTTCCTAATGCGTTTTGCAGATGTTCAGCTTTCGTTCTCAACCATGATGGTGGCTATCATCGTTTCGGCGATTTTCAAAGCCAGCTTTGGTAGTGACTTCTATAGCCAATATGCGGTGGTCATGCTGGTGGTGATCATCGGTGTGGCAGAATGGCCACAGTACGCACGTACTATCCGTGCATCGGTTCTGGCTGAGAAGAAGAAAGAGTACGTAGAAGCAGCACGTGTAATGGGCTTTAAAGCACCACGTATTATGTTCCGTCATATTCTGCCTAACTGTTTGTCACCAATCTTGGTTATCTCGACAGTTCAGGTCGCAAACGCGATCATGTCGGAAGCGGCGCTGTCATTCCTTGGCTTAGGTCTGCCAGTGGATCAGCCATCTCTGGGTGCATTGATCAGTATCGGCTTTAACTACATCTTCTCTGGCGCTTGGTGGATTACTGCTTTCCCTGGCATTGTGTTGGTGACATTGGTACTGGTCATCAACCTATTGGGTGACTGGTTACGTGATGTATTTAACCCGAAACTGTATAAAGGTTAAGAATCTAAACATTAAGTGTTGTTAAATCACTTAATTCCTTCCTAAACTAAGAGCCGGATGAATTTCCGGCTCTTTTTTTGCTAGTTATTCCTTGTTCACCGATTTTTGGCGGTCTTTCGCCATAATGACCTTACCCACTAGTTTAGAATGAAGCGTATGGAATTGAAGAAGGCACAACACTCATCTCGACATATCCAATTAAGCCTCAGCCTAGGTTTAGTCTTGGGTTGCGCTCAGTTTTCTCCAGCCGTGTTGGCTGAAGAATTTCTTTGTCAGGCGACTCAGGCCAGCGCCAAAGAGTTACCAAGGCTTGAGCAAACTTGCCCTATCGGAACCGGAGTATGGGGAAAGAAAGTGCCGCAGGGTGGCAGTGATTTTTACTGGATTCAATGTGGTTTGCTGCCTAAGCCGATGCCACTGGCCAAATCCAAGCCCCTCTATAATCAAATTACCACGGATGTTTGGATGAAATCTGAACCTAACGGCTATCGATGTCTGATTGGTCCGTATACCGATCCCGTGAAAGCCGCGGCTGATTTACGTGGAGTGAAAACTTTACCGAACTATAGAGAAGCGTTTATTCGTGTGGTTGGCAAAGGTGGGTCCTCAGCTTCGAAACAACCCAAAGCAGTGAAGAAGGCAATGGTTGGGACAACACCAACGGCTCCGAATGTGCGACCTAACACTGATGCGTTTAAACCTTCAACTACGGCTTCTCAACCAAAGCCTGTCGCAGCTAAACACGTTGACGCGAAACCCGTCGCTAAAGCTCAGCAAGAAAAGAGAATCTCCAATCAAGATGGCATTGTTGTTCGCTTAAAAACAGCACTTCAGGGCAAAACTTATGTCGTGCCATATCTGATAGAGAATAATAACCAGTTCTACATGGAATATGGCAAACCATGGAACCGACTCAACTATAAAAGCGCAACACAGATTTGCCAGCAATTGGGGATGTCGTTGTCAGGCTCGGACGAGTTCAAGACCTTGAGATCTTCCGGAGTGATGGAAAAAAATAACTGGCCGCTACAACTCCCGTATTGGGGCAAAGGTAAGAAAGGTTTGTTTACCGATCGCGAACCGAATCAATTAACCGGCACTTCGTTGCTGAATGTGATGTGTGTGAAGTGATCTTGCGAACTAAAGAAATAGCCCCGTTATCCGGGGCTATTTTGTTTTTACGATTACTCGTTGTCGCCAGAACCAGTCCAAGTTACATTGAACTTAACAGCTTCAATGTAAGCTCCCTGGCTCTCTTTGACTTTACCTACAAAGCTGTAAACGTTGCCTACAGTTAATGCTGGTAAGTCGAAATCGATGGCTGCGTGAGTGATATTGTTTTCAACTTTGTTGTAGCACTCAAAACCACCCGCGTAAGCATCGACAGAATCGACACCATAACCCAGTCCTTCCCCTGTGAACGTCATACTACGGTAAAACTCACTCACGTCAGCACAGGTAAAGTCTTGATTATCAAACTCTAGAATTAGGTTCGCATCCATTGAGCCGTTATCACCGGTGTTGCTATTTTCTAGCAATGATACAGACGCTTTACCCGTTGCATATTCACCTTCAACTGCAGTTGGTAGCGTCATTGGGAACATACGGTTATCAGAGATATCGTCTGACTGAATCTGGATACGTGCTTCAGCATCGGCTTTTACACTGAACAGTGTGTAGATTTCTGTTTCGCCGCTTTCAGGGAAATACCAGTACAGCGTTTTCGCACCTTGTGAAATTTCATCAGCATCTTTTATGGTCAGTTCAGCCCGTTCTGTACCTTCATCACCAACAAAAGATGCAAGGATTTTATCTTCTTGTGCTTCATAACTACCAAAGTAGAAGCTATTTGTTCCACTAGTAATTTCGCTACATTCTGTCAGGTTGCTCAGAGTGCGTGTGTTACCACTGACTTCACCATTGTTAAAGCTCAATGTGTCACACCAGACACGAGAATAGTTAAAGCTCTCAGTTTCTGTGCCACTACCGTATTCAAGACGGTACCAAGTTTTGCCTTCCAGTGGGTGTAGTGTTGGCTCAACCACCGTTCCCTCTGCGATTTTCGGTAGCGCAAAGGTAACTAAAGCGTCTTCAGAATTCACCCCGTCGTTCGCGTACACATAAATATGCTCAGCACCTGCATTGGCAACATATGGCACTAGGCCGTCGAATGAAATCGTACCGCTGTCATCGATAAGTACCTGGAAGCCTGTGTCTACACCACCATTTTTGCTCAGTGAGGTTTCCACTTTGTATGTAATTACATCTGAGTCAGCATCGGTAAACAGCGCTGAAATATTAAGGGTGTCTTGTGGTTGCTCGCCTTTCACCCACTGCCAGCCGTTCACTTCTGCTTGAAGGTCTGTTTTTGTGGTGTCATTGACTGTTGGCGCTGTATTTGGCGTTTCAATAGTCACTGTCAAGGTCGCAGGGTAAGAGAGTGAGCCTTTCGCATCTTCAGCAAAGATTTGGTAGATAAACTCGCCAGCCGCTTTTGGTGTACCCGTGATCATGCCAAGGTCATCAATATCGATACCATTTTTTTCACCGCCAATAGCGCTCATGGTGAAAGTCAGTGCATCGCCTTCCGCATCGCTGAAGTAATCAGCGGCATTAATTGCGGAGAATGTATCACCAAGTTGAATGGTAACAGGTTGTAGATCGGTCTCTACCACAGGACGGCTGTTCTGCACTACAGTGACGTCACCATCGCTAGGTACATTAACCACTGGGGCGAAGTTATCAATATCTTCAGGTGTGGTACTGCTGATAATCTCTTGTGCTTTTTCCGCCACTTTAGTCGTAATTTCTAGCTGCTTTTCAACAGGTTGATCTTGGTGGTCAACTAGCGTTTCACCAATTACTTTTAGTGCTTTAGCATCTTTCGAGGTTTCTGCGCTAGCGATATAATCACCGAAAATCATCTCAGCGCTCGCGGTTAAGCCCGATTGTGTTACGGCAGCAACAACCTCATCAGCTGCCACTTGTTTCGCTTCCACCACATCTAGAGCTGAGTCACTGGCTAGCTGCGTCTTAACCTTTTCAATTACCATATTGGTCATTGGGTTGACGATCACCTGGTCACCATCACTTGAAGGAGAAGCAAGTTCGAAGTCAGACGCGATAATACCACGGTCTTTGTCGATGGTTTTTCCTGCGATTGCTTTGATACAAACATCCATACCCGCATAGTCAGCTTTACTGATGGTTGCTTGACCATTTTCATCGGTTACTTCATCAGTATTGAATTCACAACCATTGCTTAGGTTACCGTCTTTATCTACCCAGACTTCAGCGTTTTGTAGGTATCCATCAATAGCTGTGATAATCAAGCCGCCCGGAGTTGGTGGTGTGCCGCTGTCGGATGAGCCTCCCTCAGAGCCTCCACATCCAGTAAGGGCGATAGCCACTGACGCTGCTAGTAAACTAAGTTTTTTCATGTGTTTCTACATCCTTTCTTTGAATTAAACTCTCATCACTCTGAGGGAATAAGTTTTTGTTTGTGAACATTTTTTAGGTACAGGTGGGTGATTTGTATCAGTGAATATGGCGACATTTCAAGGTACGAAAAACAGCGAAAAAACCGTAAAAAATGTTTTGTTTTTTTTATCAATAACAGGGTTGGAATTGTGTAGCGCAACGCTATTATCTGCCGCAGAAAAAGGATAAAAAGGACAATAATAATGAAGACTTGCGTGGGTTTTGCGTTGATGTGTATGGCTTCGACAGCGGCAGCGAGCGAGATGGAAGATCGGTATGGCTATTCGTACTTTACTCTCGGGTTAGAGAACGTAGTGTATGAGGAAACTGGCGTAGCAAGTTCCAGTGTGAACTTACTGAATCCGGTGATTAACTCTGGTGGCTTATACCGTATTAATGAAGACTTCGATTTTTCTATCGATGCACTTGCAACGTTCTCACCAGTTAATGGTGAGGAAGAGTGGCGTTGGAACGGCCAAGTTATTCAAAATAACGAAGCGGAGTACCTGAAAACTGCCACCAATATCCTACTGCACTATAAGCTGGATAATCGCTGGCGTTTGGTCGCTGGCCCTTCATTAATGTATCAAACGTTTACTCGTTTTAGTGTCAAAAACTATACCGAACAGGGTAATCAGTTCTTTAAGGGCACATGGGAGGAAACCAACACGAGTGTGTTTGCTGATATAGGACTGGCTTATGATGATGGCACGCTATTCGCCGATGATAAATGGCATGTTTCCGGTAAAGCCTTAATTGGTTTTCCTTTATATAGCAAAACCTCTTCTACTCAGTTTAGTGATGTCGATTTTGATAGCCACAGTATTCGTACCAGTTTGGAGGGTACGGTGAGCTATGAGGTTTTTGAAGGTTTGCACTTAGGTTGGTTTGCCTTAATTGGATTTGAAAAACGTCTGGAATCGGATTCCCACATTGTAAGTACCTCATACTGCAAGACTATGACCGATGGTATTTGTCAGGAGCAGGTGACTGAAAGTTACAAAGCCACACTGCCTGAATCCGAAATGCTGACATGGAGCACAGGCTTACAAGCACTTTGGAAATTCTGAGTGTACTAATGGTGGGAGGTAGATTAGGTTTAATTTGAGCTCTCCCACTCATTGGGTTCAATGGGGATTAGCACGCAGATATTGGTTCAATGTCCACTTGCTTTTTTATTTCAATGCCAGACGTGATTGTAACCAACTGCGAGAGAATTTGAGATCTTTCTCAATCAAACTCGCACTGCACTCGAGCAGTTCGCTGATTTCTTGGCTTTTCATTCCCATCAAGTACTTGAGCTTTAAGGCGCTGGACTGGCGTGGGTAACGGATACTGAAGCTGTCTAGGGTTTTATCCATGATGATCAGTTGCTCGAAACGATCTTCTTCTTCGTTCATCACAGTGCAATGTTGTCGTTTCTGAGCTTGGTGTGAGCGTGCATGGTCGATGAGTATTTGGCGCATGACTTTAGCTACCATCAAAAAGAAATCACGTTTGGTTTTAATATCACGTCTGTTGTAGTTGGATATTTTTAGGTAGGCATCGTGAATCAATGCCGTGGTGCTGTTGACGCTATCGATTAACACTTTATTTTCAGGGCCGTATTTTTCTGCGTTTCTCTTTCGCTCTTGCTGGGAAATCTTGCGCAATTGCAGGTAGGCGAACTGATACAACTCACTTTCGGCTTGTTTGTTGCCGGATTGCCATTGATGAATAATTTGAGTCAGTGCGTTGGGTTTTGTCATCGTTATACATCCTTATTTACTTTGACAAATTCAGAAATTGTGTGGGTTTCAATGCTGTCAGAACCATCTAGATTACGATGAACATCTTGTTGGTAGCGATATAAAATACCTTGCTCCCAAGCTTTCCCTGCAGGCAGATATTCCCAGGTTGTGTAGTTAATGTCTGTGAGCGCCTGAGACCAACGAACCATCACATTCATTTGTGCGAGGTCTGCTTTGGGAGTGGGGTTATCAATCCACCACATATCGCCATATTCCCAAGTAACGTCCACTGTGTATAAACTTGGGTTTGTTGGGCAGGTTTTGGTCGACAGTGGTAGGCTCAATACTTGCTGGTGGCTTATTAGTAGGCAGGATTGCGTTATGGTTTGACCGTGATATTGAGTCTGCTGCCAGATACCATGATAATTAATATAATGGTCATCCGACTGTGGGTAAGTAAACCACAGTATTTCGGCGCGATTACTGTGTTGAATATATTCGCTGAACCCCAAGCCTTGTACTTTCTCCATTAATAGTTTGGTACGTGAGTCGAAGTTCATGGCTGCAGTACGGTATTCCCTGTCACCGTTATCATCAAAGTCTTCGATAGAGAATCCATTTAAATCGGCTCTTGTACAACCTGTTAGTGAGCAACCGACCAAGTTATGCCAATTAGAAAAGTGACTGAGTGGCTCGATGATGTCTTTGGCTACTTGGTGGTTGAGAGAGAGAAAACAGCCCTGAAAATGATCCCCTGTACTCGGATGCTGGATAAGAGCGTCGTCCGTAATGGTATATGTTATCTCAGTAAAGGGAGGGCGATATTCGGGGTAATTACGGTAGCGTAGATCATACGCACAGACGCGACCTTGCCAGTCTTTCTTTTTGATGATGATGTGTTTGAAGGTTGTGCCGCGTGGCTGGAAGATAATTTCATCGGATGTGAAGTGCTTTTCAATATAGGCCTGGCTCTCATTGAGACGCTCAATGGCGTCTTGACTGGAAAACCAATCAATATCTAGCATGTTCGCTGGATCATCTAAATAGCCCTGTTTGAGTTCGGGTATAAGTTGGTTTTGATTTGCGGTAGATGGTGCTGTGGCTAAAGCTGTCACTGCAGCACATGCCAATAACCCTAGTGTCACTAAACGTGTATCCATCCTGCTTCAGCCTCACTGCTCACTACTGTACTCAGATGTACAATTTGAAAGACACTTTGGTGCGCTGGTTAGGTGCTTCTCAGGTACAGGTGTCATTATCGCCAATATCATTTTCTGTTTTACCTGTTTGGGGATTTCTGGGTTGGCCAATATCCGCCTTCGTGTTAACTCCATCATGGCGTTTACAGGCATTTTCTCGATGTTCTGACCTTTTGCGTGGAAGATAAGACGGGTAAGCTCGTACATAATGCTTTCAGTTACTTTTTTCTCTTGTTGCAGCTGGATATTCTTTTGCATCATGGCGCCGCCAAAAAGCAAACCTGAGAGCACAATGAAAGTGGATAATACAGACGCGAGTGGTCGTCGCTGAACTAAGCGAAGCGCTCTATAAAAAGGCCAATGCATCTTCTGCTTGATAGGGCGACGTTCAAGGATTCGTTCTATCTCGGCTTTTAAGGCAGTGACGTTCTGGTAGCGCTGAGTCATGGCGTTGCACGTGGCACTTTTTATCACCCAATGTATATCCGACCAAATCGCTGGAGATGGAAACATTAAGGCGAGAATTTTACCCAAAGAATAAACATCACTTTGCTCGGTCAGACATTGTCCCGACTGTTGTTCCGGGCTGGCAAAGTGCTGGCTGAAAGCGATCAGCGTTGCCGGAGAGTCACCTCGATTCGAGTGTACTTTTTGAGTTAAGTTAAAATCGAGTAACTTAGGACGTAGGCAGCGGTCGATAAGAATATTTTCCGGTTTAAGGTCTGCATGTAAAACTTGATGTTGGTGAGCGTGTTCTATCGCTTGGCAAATCTGCTTAAACAGTAACAATTTCTCGTTTGTTTCCAATTCATTTTCGGACAGGTAGTTATTTAAGGTTTGGCCAAATACTCGTTCCATCACGATGTAAACCGAATCATTGTGCAAGCCGCCATCAAAGACTTTAGCGATGTAAGGATGGTTTAATCGAGCGAGAAGCTGGGCTTCATCGAATAGAGCACGTTGTCCTAGCACATTGCTCAAGTTGCTTTGAATCAATTTTATCGCGAGATCTTGTTCGAACGTTTCATCAGCACGTTCCGCTGCATAAACGACACCCATGCCACCACGACCCAATTCATGGGTTAAGCGGTATTTACTAATAACTTGTCCGCTAAGATCAATGTCCCGACTTGTTGCCTGCTGAGCGCCAAAATAAAGTAATTCAGTCAGGTGTTCTGCGGGTATCTCGTCCGATAAAAGAGGGATAAGCTGCTGAAAAAGCGTAGGTTGATTTTTTTGTAATGCTTGAAGGTATTGCTGCTTTTGAGAGTCATCCAGATCAAGCAGATGATAATAAACCTGGGTTTCGTTGTAACCTAACTGCACGGTGCCTAATGTCTTACTTTTTTAGGTGCGTCATTTTATATAAAAATTGGTATTAATTCATATGTTTATTGGCCTTTATAACAGTGTTAATTGTACAGTTTGGTTGTTATTTGATCGATAAGGGTCTGATTTTATGGATTATTTATACTAAGCTTGTGAGCAAGCCGTATATTGGCCATAATGTTACTAGTAACATTGCTGATAATTCACATATTTATGACTCAAAAGAATAAGAAAACACGTGCGACATTACAGGATGTTGCTGACCAGGTTGGCGTAACAAAGATGACGGTTTCGCGTTACATGCGTAATCCGGAATCCGTTGCTGAAAAGACTCGGGTTAAAATCGCCGCTGCGATAGAAAAGCTGGGTTATATAGAAAACCGCGCTCCGGCGATGTTGTCCAAATCCTCCAGTAAAGCGATCGGTATTTTGCTTCCTTCGCTATCTAACCAAATTTTTGCTTCTTTTGTGCAGGGCATTGAGATGGTCACCAAAGCGAATGGCTATGAGACGCTTTTGGCCCACTTTAGCTATGACGTAGAAGAAGAAGAGCGCAAGATCGCCTCACTGCTCTCCTACCAAGTGGATGGGTTGATCTTAACGGAAAGCAACCATACTCCGCGTACATTACAGATGATCAAAAATGCCGGTGTACCGGTGGTAGAGACCATGGAATTGCCGGAACAACCCATTGATATGGCGGTTGGTTTGGACCACGAAGATGCATCGTATAGTGCAGTAAAACGTATGTTGGATTCTGGCAAGCGTACCATTGTCTACTTTGGTGCTCGTTTGGATACGCGAACTAAGCTACGTATGCAAGGCTATGGCCGTGCGATGTCGGAAGCAGGCTTAGAAGCGAAACACGTATTAACCGGCGAACACTCCAGCTTCTCTCTTGCGCATGAGTTACTTGAGCGTGCATTGGAGACTTACCCTGATCTGGACGGTGTGTTCTGTACCAACGATGATATCGCGATTGGTACGATACTCAGTGCCCAGCAGCGTGGGATTAACGTCCCTGAGCAACTGGCAGTGGTTGGCTATAACGCATTAGACATCGGTCAGACGATCAGTCCGAAGTTGACCAGTGTGGATACGCCACGTTTTGAGATTGGCAAGAAGAGTGCAGAACTGCTGATAGCGCGATTAAAAGGCGAAGAGCAGCCAGAGTTAGTGGTCGATATGGGCTATGACATTACTGCGGGTGAGAGTGTGTAATACTTTGTTGAATAATACAGACAAGCGGAGTGAACAGTACTCCGCTTGTCTATTTTTACGCCCTAAACAATAAAGCTCGCGCCCTGATCGGCACTGGAAACGTTGTGGCGGATCACTTCGAAAAATCCACGTCCCCATGTTTTCTGGGTTGACTCAGTATCAAGCTGAATGACTTCACGTCCACTGGTGTCGGTTAAGTTGTTCAGCTCACCCGTTTGGCAATCCACGCGAATAACATCACCATCACGGACTAAACCTATTGCACCACCGCGAATTGCCTCAGGAGACACATGGATAGCGGATGGAATTTTGCCGGATGCGCCAGATAAACGACCATCGGTTACCAGCGCCACTTTAAAGCCCATTTTTTGCACATTACCTAAAATTGGCATCAACTTATGCAGCTCTGGCATGCCGTTTGCAGCTGGACCGTTGTGCGTTACAACGACAATGCAGTCTTTGTTGAGCTCACCGCGTTTGTATGCCGCTTCCACTTCATGCTGGCACTGGAAAACGACCGCAGGTGCTTCGATAATGCGTTGTTCTTCTTTTACTGCCGAGACTTTCACGACCGCTTTACCTAAATTGCCATCTAAAACACGTGTACCACCAGTGTTTTGGAATACTGCTTCCGGGGCAGCGATGACATCGCCATCTAGGCTTCGCTGACAGGCTGTCCATACCAACTGGCCATTGTTCAAAGATGGAATCGTCATCTGATCAGAGAACTCTCCGAAAACCGGTTTTACATCGCGGTGCAGTAGCTCGGATTCATTCAGTCGATGCAACAAGGCTGGAACGCCGCCAGCGGCCTGAAATGCATTCATATCCGCCGGACCGTTTGGATAAACACGCGCAAGCAGAGGCACCACTTCAGACAAGTCACTGATGTCTTGCCAGGTAAGCAAGATGCCTGCTGCGCGAGCGACGGCGACCATATGAATGGTGTGGTTAGTACTGCCGCCAGATGCCAGCAGCGCAATGATACCGTTGATTAAACTCTTTTCCGTTACCACTTCAGCCAGAGGACGGAAATTGCTGGAGCCTGCAGTCATGGACGCTATCTTCAGTGCCGCGTGGTCTGTTAGCGCTTTACGCAGTTCACTATGCGGGTGGATAAACGCAGAGCCCGGTAGCATTAGACCCATGGCTTCAAAGACCAGTTGGTTGGTATTTGCGGTGCCGTAGAAAGTGCAGGTGCCAGGAGAGTGATAAGCACGGCACTCCATGTCCAATAGCGCTTCTTTGCCTACTTCGCCAGCCGCGTATTTTTGGCGTACATCGACTTTTTCTTCGTTGCTGATGCCGGTTGCCATTAAACCAGCAGGTACAAAGGCCGTTGGCAGGTGAGCGTAAGAGAGCGCGCCCATTAGTTGTCCTGGTGCGATTTTGTCGCAGATACCAAGCAGCAGGGTAGCGTCAAAAACATTATGACTCAGAGATAACGCCGTCGATTGAGCAATCAAGTCACGAGAAAATAGCGACATATCCATGCCAGGCTGACCTTGAGTCACGCCGTCGCACATGGCGGGTACGCAGCCTGCTACTTGAGCGGTGTGCCCATATTGCGCCAGTACTTGTTTAATTTGCGTCGGGTATTCTTGGTAAGGCTGGTGGGCACTCAACATGTCATTGTAGGCACTGATGAGCGCGATATTAGACTGTGTAAAGTTGAGAATATTTTCTTTCTCGGAAGAACATGACGCAGCCACCGCATGCGCTAGGTTTCCACAGGATAAACCGGTACGACCTTTACCCGCTTCCGACTGCATACGGGTATGTGCTAAAAATTCGGCGCGAGCTTCACGGCTTCGTTCGATAAGACGTTCGGTTACATTGAGAATAACGGAGTGGGTCATGATGCCTCCTCAACCGGTTGCTGTTTTAAGAGTTCTGCTGCAGAGCGCTCCACAACGCCACTGATGTCACCTTCAATGCTTACCACTAGGGTTTGCGGTTCATTATCTGGGCGCTCAAGGGTTTCAAACTGGCTTTTCACCATGTTTTCTTTCATGAAGTGGCCTTGACGAAGACGCATGCGGTTAAGGATCAATTCCATGTCGCCATCCAAAAACAGGAAAGTCACGTTGTTGTTGCCTTCTCGGATTTGATCGCGGTAGATCTTTTTCAGAGCCGAACAGACGATCACGCCGTGTTCGTTTTTACTTTCCAGGCTGTATGCGGCATCACGGATACGTTCTAGCCATGGCTTGCGATCGTCATCGTTCAGAGGTTGGCCTGATGCCATTTTCTGGATGTTCGCTCGTGGGTGAAGATCATCACCATCAATGAATTTTCGTCCTAGCTTTTTCGCTAGTTGCTCGCCGATTGTACTTTTTCCACTCGCACAAACGCCCATAACGATGACACTACTACCAGCCATAACTTATCCTCATAACTAAAGTTGCGCGTGATCTCAATTTTTGAATTCACTTTAAAATATGGGTTTATCTTATTCATGTTATCGGTAACATGTTACCGGTAACTTAAATAAATGTGAACCAAAACACAAACTATAATTCTTAAAGGTGAACCTATGGAGCAGCTAGCCCAAGCCCCAGATCCTACATACTTACTAACGATTGCAGGCCTTGCTATTGCAGCGTTACTCGTTCTAATCATTAAATTAAAAGTCCATGCTTTTGCATCCCTGACTATGGTGAGTTTGGGGACAGCAATCGCCACGGGCGTATCGACTGACAAAGTCGTACCCACCATGATGAGTGGCTTCGGAGGCACGTTAGCTTCGGTTGCTTTGCTGGTTGGTCTTGGTGCGATGATTGGTAAAATTTTAGAAGTGACTGGTGGTGCGAAAGTACTGGCAGACACTTTGATTGGCCGCTTTGGTGAAAAGCGTGCACCACTTGCACTCGGCGTGGCGTCGTTGATGTTTGGCTTCCCAATCTTTTTCGATGCGGGTTTAGTTGTGATGATGCCAATCATCCTGAGCGTCGCGGCTCGATTCGGTGGCTCACCACTTAAATACGCTTTACCGGCCGCAGGTGCGTTTGCCGTGATGCATGCGTTTGTTCCCCCGCACCCAGGTCCGGTTGCCGCAGCAGACTTTCTTGGTGCCAACATTGGCCTGCTGTTAGTGGTCGGTATTTTAGTCGCGATTCCGACTTGGTATCTTGGCGCTTACTTATTTGGCCTTTATGCTGGTAAGAAGTTTGAGATTCCACTTTCCACAGCATTCTTTGACCGTGATGCGTTCGCAGATGAAAGCAAAGCGCCAAAATTTGCGACGGTAATGACGCTGCTTATCCTGCCAGTTTTGCTCATCTGTTTAGACACGGTTCTTAACACGCTTGCGGTTGCTGGAGTTATTGATGGCGATTCATCACTGGTTTCGTTCCTGCGTATGCTGGGTAAAACCCCGGTAGCGCTACTGATCACGCTGACGGTTTGTCTTGTTGTATTTGCTAAAGACTACGGTATGGCGAAGCTAGAAAAACTGTGTGGTGAGTCACTGGCACCGATTTGTGGTGTTATTCTGGTGACAGGCGCAGGCGGCATGTTCGGCGGTGTATTGCGTTCAAGTGGGATTGGTGATGCACTTGCTGGTGTATTAACCAATACTGGTATGCCTGTTATTGTTGCGGCATTTGTTATCTCAACCTGTCTGCGCGTTGCCCAAGGCTCTGCAACCGTGGCACTGACGACAACTGCCGCTCTTATTTCGCCTGTTGTGGCTGCGTCCACGGGTTTGAGCGAGCTTGATCTATGCTTTATCGTGATTGCGATTGCTGGTGGTGCAACAGTGCTTTCACACTTCAACGACTCTGGTTTCTGGTTGGTTTCTCGCTTGCTGGAGATGGATGAAAAAACCACATTAAAAACTTGGACGGTAATGGAAACGTTACTTGGCGGTATCGCGTTTATTATCGTCGCAACATTAAGCTTTATTCTTTAGAGGTTACCCATGACAACTCTTGAACAACGATTAAAAGAAATCAAAATCGTCCCAGTTATCGCTATTAACGATGTCGCTCACGCACTGCCACTGGCGAAAGTGTTAGTAGAAAACGGCCTGCCATGTGCCGAAGTGACTTTCCGTACAGAAGCGGCGGCAGAATCAATTCGTATTATGCGCGAAGCGTATCCAGACCTGCTAATTGGTGCAGGCACAGTACTGACGACCGAGCAGGTTGATCTTGCTATTGATGCGGGTGCGGACTTTATCGTTAGCCCGGGCTTTAACCCAACGACAGTGAAATACTGTCAGCAGCGTAATATCGCGATTGTACCGGGTGTGAACAACCCAAGCTTGGTTGAGCAAGCGATGGAAATGGGCCTGCGTACTCTGAAGTTTTTCCCGGCAGAACCATCGGGTGGTGTGAACATGCTAAAAGCACTGACTGCGGTTTACCCAGTAAACTTTATGCCAACGGGTGGTGTTAGCCCTTCTAACGTAGAAGATTACCTTTCACTTAAGTCGGTGATCGCATGTGGCGGTACCTGGATGGTACCAACGAAACTGATGGATGATGGCGACTGGGAAGGCTTGGCTGAATTGGTTCGCGCGGTTAACTAATTCGCACTAACAAACTCAAACTGCTCCACAGCTCCCCCTAACGTTTTAATACGGGATATGAAAAAGGGTCATCAATATATTTGATGACCCTTTTGTTTTTCGGCGTTAAGACACGTTAGAAGTGATGCTTCATAAAGCTCTTAATGAAGTGGATGAAATCGGCTTCCGCCAACTTGGCACACTTCAGAGTTTGCTCGTGAGACAGTTCTACATCGCCTAAGCCTTCAGCCATATTGGTAATCGCGCACACCGCTAATACCGGTAAACCACAATGCGCCGCAGAAATCACTTCCGGCACAACGGACATGCCCACGACATCGCCGCCAATCACCTGCATCATGCGAATCTCTGCCGCCGTCTCAAAGTTTGGCCCGGTGTAAGAGACGAACACGCCTTCGTTAAGGTGAATATTGTTTGCTTTACCGACTTCAAACGCTTCGGCTCGCAGGTCTTTGTCGTACGCATTGGCTAAGCTGAAGAAACGCGGACCGTATTCATCGTCATTCGGCCCAACCATCGGTGATTCCGGCATGGTATTGATGTGATCGCTAAATACCACCAATGAGCCGACATCAATGCGCTCCGGGCGAAGTGAACCTGCGGCATTGGTTACCAACAAAAACTCACAACCCAGCTTCTTAAAAGTGCGAACCGGTGTGGTCATCACTTTCATTGAGCCGTGCTCATAGTAGTGCCCACGACCTTTCATACAAACCACGTCGACGCCATTCATTGTGCCGAGTACCAGTTCACCAGAATGCCCTTGCACAGTGCTGACCGGAAAGCCTTCTAGCTCTTGGTATGGAATGACTACTTTGTCTTGCAGTTCGTCTGCCAATACTCCCAAGCCGGAGCCAAGAATAAATGCCGCTTTCGGTTGAAAGTTTGGTTTGCGTTCGTGAATGGTTTTTAATGCACCGATTACGGGATCGTGATTCATGTTCGTCACCTTATGGTTATGTTTGCTTCATTGTGTGACTTTCTGTGCTGGTTATCTTTGTTTTATTCGCTACTATCATCCTCAAAAAGAGGATAAATAGATGCGCTAGGATTCTACCTATGAAGTATGACTCATTTGATCGGGTGACATTGAAGATGCTGCGTTATTTTTACGAAGTAGCCCAGACCAAACACTTTACTCAGGCTGCCGAGAATTTAAATATCACCAATTCGCCACTAAGCAATCGCATTAAGGAATTGGAAGAGGTTCTCAATGTAAAACTGTTCGAGCGTGACTCAAGAAATGTCACCCTGACAGAGGCCGGGCTGTTGCTGGAATCGAAATGCCGACTGATTTTTCAGACGCTGGATGTCTCCCTCAATCAGGTCCAGCAGGTTGGCTTGAATCAGAGAAACATATTGCGTGTCGGTGTGGTCAGCAGCGCATTCTGGGGTGGGTTTGATCATCATTTACAGTGCTTTCATGCTTTGCATGGTAGCTATCATGCGGACATCTTCGACCTGAATCCAGAGACGCAGAAAAAGCATTTAAGTGAGAAGAAAATTGATGTAGGCATAGTACGCTTTGCTGATGCGCTCAATATTTATCCGTATCAATCGGTATCATTGGGGAAAGATGTGTTTGTGGTTGCGGTGTCTGAGCAACATGAATTGGCGAATAAGGCTTTGCTGCGTCTGCAAGATTTGAAGGAATGCGAATTTGCTTTTATGAGTTTGGCTAATTCAGCATCGGCGAATTTTATTATCAATGCTTGTCAGCAATTGGGCTTTTCACCTAACGTCAGCAAGCAGGTGGTCGAGCCAAATACCTTGATGGCTTACGTAGCGAACAGCAATACGGTGACGCTGGTACCATCGACTTTCTCTCAACATCACTGGCGTGGGATTCGTTTTATTAAGCTCAAAGAATCACTGCGTGCGGATCTGTGTTTGATTCACGATAACAAGCAGGAGAGTGCCATTAAGGCAGAGTTTATCCGCTCTTTGTTGGAGAATACCAAGTAAATAATGAAAGCGAGCAAACAAAAAGGGCCATCCGAAGATGACCCTTTGTGATTGATTTGCTTGCGATTAACGCATGGTCACGAACTCTTCCGAGCCCGTTGGGTGGATTGCTACAACAGAGTCGAAGTCTGCTTTAGTTGCACCCATCTTCATTGCTACGCCAAAGCCCTGAATCATTTCGTCTACCGTGAAACCGATGCCGTGTAGACCAACAACCGTTTCTTCTTCACCAGCACATACCAGCTTCATTTTACATGGCTGACGGTGCTTAGTGACGGCGGTGTACATTGCTGTGAAGCCTGATGTGTACACTTTCACGTTGTCTTCGCCGTACTTCGCAATCGCTTCTGGTTCAGTCAGACCGATGGTGCCGATTGGTGGGTGGCTGAATACGACAGTCGGAACGAGGTCGTAATCCATTTTTGCGTTTGGCTTGTTGTTGAACAGGCGCTCAGAAAGCTGACGACCTGCTTTCACTGCTACTGGTGTTAGCTCGATACCACCTTCCATGATGTCACCTACACAGTAGATGCCTTTCACGTTAGTTTCTTGGTATTCGTCTACCTTGATGTAGCCTTTGTCGTTGGTCGCAACGCCAGTTGATGCCAGGTTGATAGCGTCTGTTGTTGGGTGACGGCCGATTGCCCAGATTAGCTGGTCAACGTTTTGGCTTTCACCATTTTCCAGGTGCAGAGTCAGAGTGCCATCTGCTTCTTTGATGATTTCTTTTGGTACAGAATGGGTGTGAAGTTTTGGACCTTCTGCGTCCATCACTTCAACCAACGTTTCGATGATCATTGGATCGAAGCTGCGCAGTGGCGATTCTTTACGTACGAACAGGTGCGTTTCGGTACCTAGTGCGTGTAGTACGCCCGCGATTTCAACCGCGATGTAGCCAGCGCCAACAACCGCAACACGTTTTGGTTGCTCAGCCAGGTCGAAGAAGCCGTTTGAATCGATGCCGTATTCTGCGCCCGGGATGTTTGGAATAGTTGGACGGCCACCAACAGCGATCAGGATATGATCGGCCGTGTAGTGTTCACCGTTTACTTCAACGGTTTTTTCGTCAACAAACTTAGCAAATCCTTTGATTACATTTACTTTGTTGTTGCCTAGAACACGGTCGTAAGATTGGTGAATACGACCAATGTACGCCTGACGACTCTCTACCAGCTTGCTCCAGTCGAAACCTTTCACGTCGACATCAAACCCGTAGTCTTCCGCGTACAGGTTCATTGCTTCTGCGATTTGCGCGCCATGCCACATCACTTTCTTTGGTACACAACCTACGTTTACACAGGTGCCACCAAGGTCTTGTGCTTCAATCAGCGCTACTTTCGCGCCGTACATGGCTGCACGGTTTGCAGATGCGATGCCGCCACTGCCGCCACCGATACAGATATAGTCAAAATGAGTCGCCATTACTTTCTCCAAGAGCGTATGAATTTCTGGTTAACAAATACATTGGGGTGATGAGATGTTAACTCAATATCGCCGCAACATTTTGTTAAGAAGTCTGCCTATGATAAATCGAATCTGACCAATACCTAAATGGGAAAAAGTGACAATGCTTATGACAAATAGCGATGAGAGGCACAAAAATGAGGATTTATGGATTGCGAGGAGCAAAAGAAAAGCGCAACGAGGTCGTCATTGCGCTTCGAGGTTTCTAAGCAGAACGTCTTATTCTGGTACGATCCAGTCGACTTTCCAGTGACCAGTCGCAGGTGCAATCGCCTCTTGCAGGAACGGCAGAATCTCTTTCATCTGGCTTTCCAGTTTCCATGGGGGGTTAATCACAATCATGCCTGATGCGGTCATGCCGCGCTCGTTGGTGTCAGGAGAGACGCCAAGTTCAATTTGCAGAATCTTACGAATCCCTAGCGCTTCCAATCCTTCGATCATGTCATCAATGTCGATGCGGTTAACCACCGGATACCAGATAGCGTAGATGCCTGTTGCCCAACGCTTGTGACTCTGGTGAATAGCGCGTACTACATCACGATACTCTTTTGCTAGCTCGTATGGTGGGTCAATCAGCACCAAGCCACGACGTTCTTGCGGCGGTAGGCTCGCTTTTAGGCGCTGAAAGCCATCCTCTTTGTAGATGCTCACCTGACGATCGCGATGGAACTCTTGCTCCAATAGCGGATGGTCGGCAGGGTGAAGTTCCGTCAGTACCATGCGGTCTTGTGGGCGGATTTGGGCACGAGCTACTCGAGGTGAACCTGGGTAGTAACGCAGGTTCTCACCATTGTTCAGTGCTTTGATAGAGTCGATGTAGCTTTTGATGTCTTCAGGAATGTTCGGGTTATCCCAAATGCGAGCGATGCCTTGTTTGTATTCACCCGTTTTTTCAGACCACTCGTGAGTCAGATCGTAACGGCCCACACCCGAGTGGGTATCGTGATAAACGAATGGCTTATCTTTTTGTTTCAGCGCATCAAGAATGAGGCTTTGAACGATGTGTTTGACCACGTCAGCATGGTTGCCTGCGTGGAAGCTGTGGCGGTAACTTAACAAATTAAACTCTCGAAACACTCTGTAACTGAGTGTGGTCTGTGATGTCAGATAAAATAATTAAGCGCATTATATACCCAACTAAAGCCAATATGCAGACTATGCTTTCGGCTTTGCATAACTAATGAACTCATCACTATTGAAATATCTTTAAGTCACCCATACTTAGTAAACATATTGAACCTAAGTGAATGCCAGTACTCCAATAGAGTTAGCCTCATTTAGGCATAACGAAACTCAAGGACAGAGTTGCTCTCGCTGATCACAGTGGTCATCGCTGCATAGAGAAAGGGAACGGATATCTCTCCATCCATGTTGTTGGCATTCCTGTACCTTGAGTGAACCTATTTTATAGGTAGTCACACAGCCAAAACACAAAAGGAATTATTCATGTCTAATCCACTTCTGACGTTTACGGACCTGCCTCCGTTTTCGCAAATTAAACCAGAACACATTAAACCTGCGGTGGAGCAGGCGATAGCGGATTGCCGCGCCAAAGTTGAAGCGGTGTTAAAAGAAAGCACGCATCCAACTTGGGAAAGCATCATTGCACCGATGGAAGAAACGGATGACCGCTTAAGCCGTATCTGGTCACCTGTCGGCCACATGAATTCAGTGGTAAACAGCGAAGCACTGCGTGAAGCGTACGAAAGTTGTCTGCCAATCTTATCGGAATACGGTACGTGGGTGGGTCAACACAAAGGTCTGTACGAAGCGTACAAATCGATCAAAGCCAGCGACGAATTTGCAACGCTGACTCGTGCCCAGCAAAAAACCATTACTGATGCACTGCGTGATTTTGAGTTGTCAGGTATCGGCCTGCCATCTGACGAACAGCACCGCTACGGTGAAATCAGCAAGCGTATGTCCGAGTTGAGCTCAAAATTCTCTAACAACGTGTTAGATGCGACAATGGGCTGGACCAAACATATTACTGATGAAAAAGAATTAGCAGGTATGCCGGAGTCTGCTTTGGCTGCAGCCAAAGCAGCGGCAGAAGCGAAAGAGCTGGAAGGCTACCTGATCACACTGGATATTCCATCTTACCTTCCAGTGATGACGTACTGTGACAATCAGGAACTGCGCAGAGAAGTGTACGAAGCGTACGTGACTCGTGCGTCAGATCGTGGTCCAAATGCAGGCCAGTGGGATAACACTGAAATCATTATCGAACAGCTGAAGCTGCGCCATGAAATTGCGCGTATGTTGGGCTTCAACACCTTTAGTGAGAAGTCGCTGGCAACCAAAATGGCAGAAACGCCAGAGCAGGTGTTAGGCTTCCTGAACGATTTGGCCACTCGTGCTAAACCTCAAGGTGAGCGTGAGGTGGAAGAGCTACGTCAATTCACGAAGAGTGAGTTTGGCGTTGAAGAACTAAACGTGTGGGATATCGCATACTACAGCGAGAAGCAAAAACAGCACCTGTTCCAAATCTCAGATGAAGAGCTGCGTCCTTACTTCCCAGAATCTAAGGTCGTAAGTGGTCTGTTTGAAGTCCTAAACCGTGTGTTTGGCATGAAAGTCGAAGAGCGCGAAGGTGTGGATACCTGGCACGAATCGGTTCGATTCTTCGATATCTTTGATGCACAAGGCACACTGCGCGGCAGCTTCTACCTGGACCTGTACGCGCGTGAACACAAACGTGGTGGCGCTTGGATGGATGATTGCCGTGGTCGTCGCATTACGCTGTCTGGCGAACTGCAAACGCCGGTCGCTTACCTGACTTGTAACTTCAACCGTCCAGTTGGCGATAAGCCTGCACTGTTTACTCACAATGAAGTGGTGACGTTATTCCACGAGTTCGGCCATGGTATTCACCACATGCTGACGCAAGTGGACACTGGTGCGGTATCGGGCATCAACGGTGTGCCTTGGGATGCGGTTGAGTTGCCTAGCCAGTTCCTGGAAAACTGGTGTTGGGAAGAAGAAGCGCTGGCGTTTATTTCTGGTCATTACGAAACGGGTGAGCCTTTACCAAAAGCAATGCTGGACAAGATGCTGGCGGCGAAGAACTTCCAGTCGGCGATGGGCATTCTTCGTCAGCTTGAGTTCGGCTTGTTCGACTTCACTCTTCACACGGAATACGACCCAGAAGTGGGCGCGCGTGTGCTGGAAACCCTAGCGGAAGTGAAGCAGAAAGTGGCGGTTGTTCCTGCGGTAGAGTGGGCGCGTTTCTCGCACAGTTTCGCGCATATTTTTGCTGGTGGTTACAGCGCAGGCTACTACAGCTACTTGTGGGCAGAAGTGTTGTCTTCAGATGCTTTCTCACGCTTTGAAGAAGAAGGCATCTTTAACAAAGACACAGGCCAAAGCTTCCTGAATAACATCCTTGAGATGGGCGGCAGTGAAGAGCCGATGGAGCTGTTTAAACGCTTCCGTGGTCGTGAACCACAAATTGATGCGCTTCTGCGCCATTCAGGCATTGCTGCATAAACGTAAAAACTAACAAAAAGGCCAACCATCCGGTTGGCCTTTTTTGTGCGAAATACTTTTTGGATATTAAAGTTAATTAAGGGTTTACGTTGCGGTTGATAGGGTTTTGCAACGAGATTAACGTCTCGGTGGACTGAACTTCATCAATCGCCTGCAACTTATCGATCAGGACAAATTGCAGCTCTTCAATCGACTTACACATCAGCTTAACGAAAATATTGTACGCACCAGTGGTGTAGTAAGCTTCAACCACCTCATCGAGTGCGTTGAGCTTCTCTAGTGCAGAGTGATAGTCACGAGCCGCATTAAGGTTGATACCGATAAAACAACACACATCGTAGCCAAGCTTCTTAGTATTAACGATGACCTCGGTTCCCTCGATGATCTCCGCCGACTTCATTTTCTCAATCCGCACGTGAATCGTGGCTGGGCTGACATCGAACTGCTTGGCCATTTCCGCATAAGGCGTTCTGGCATCGGCCATCAGGGTTTTTAAAATTGCGCGATCGAGGTCATCGAGTTTCGGCATGCTCGTATTCATACGATTTGTTCCATGGTCTTTGTTATGGGTTTATTTTAACCGGCTTCGCATTTACTGCAAGA
Source organism: Allocatenococcus thiocycli (assembly GCF_921292965.1). Lineage (NCBI taxonomy): Bacteria > Pseudomonadati > Pseudomonadota > Gammaproteobacteria > Vibrionales > Vibrionaceae > Allocatenococcus > Allocatenococcus thiocycli. Next base: position 159,815 of record NZ_CAKLCK010000041.1, on the reverse strand, counting down.
AAGCCAGTAGTGAGGTAAACTCAGCGCCAGTTATCGCGATTTTTTATTGGAGCCTCCTTTTGCAACTGCAATTGATTTGTGAAGACCCGTCTCAACAGTCCCATCTTGATGAGCTTGCTGCTCGCTGGCAGTTGACCCATTCTGACGACAGTGACTTTGCTTTAGTTCTGACTGCTGAACGTTTGGAGCTGCGTAAAGTGGATGAGCCTAAGTTGGGTGCGATTTTTGTCGATTTGATTGGTGGAGCGGTCGGGCATCGTCGTAAATTCGGTGGCGGCAAAGGTCAGGCAATCGCAAAAGCGGCTGGCTTAAACAAAGGCGCAACGCCAACGGTTCTGGATGGAACGGCTGGCTTAGGCCGAGATGCATTCGTATTGGCTTCTCTGGGCTGCAAGGTACAGATGGTAGAGCGTCATCCTGTGGTTGCCGCGCTGTTGGATGATGGTTTGGCTCGCGCAAAACAAGACCCAGAAATTGGAGCTTGGGTTTCGGAGCGAATGTCGTTGATTCACGCTTCAAGCCATGATGCGCTAGAAAAACTGGCGCAGGACAGTGATTTTGTAAAGCCAGATGTGGTGTACCTCGACCCTATGTACCCGCATCCGGAGAATAAAAAGAAATCCGCATTAGTGAAAAAAGAGATGCGTGTATTTCAGTCTTTGGTTGGCGCTGATTTGGATGCGGATGATTTGCTAGAGCCTGCAATGACACTGGCTACCAAGCGTGTTGTGGTGAAGCGTCCGGATTACGCCAACTGGTTGCATGACGAAAAACCAAGTATGGCGATAGAGACGAAAAAGAACCGCTTCGACGTTTATGTTAAAGCCTCAATGGCGTAAGGTTTTGACTCCTAACTCTTTCACTTCATAGCGCGAAATTTCGCGCTGTGATCCCGCTTTTCTTTCGTGACAACGAACGACATTTTCCACTTGCTAATTCGGCATACTGACGGTATATCTAAGTAAGAATTATTATTATTTCACACATCGATGAAATAATGATTAGCTATTTGGAGTCGTCGTATGGCTAAACGCTTATGTAAAATGAATCGCAAACAGATCGCAACTAATCTGGGTGATATCCACCGTTTGGTGGTCGCGCCAAAATTTGTCTGTCGCTCGTGCGCGCGTTCTTCTGCTTCTAAAAATACGTTGTGCAAGCCCGCGGCTATTCCGCCACAAGCTTGCCAAGATAAGCCACTTCACGAGCAGCAAGCCTGTGGTCTGCTGGCTGAAGCGCTTCCAGCAGAGCCTATTGCAGTGACGCCAAAGCAAAGCGCAGAAAAAGCGGCGATCGTTAAACGTGTGGTCGAAAGAGTAAAAGAGAAAAAACTGGCTGCTCAAGTGACACCGCCTGTCGCTCTCAAAGCGCCAGACCTATTTGACTTAGCCGACAAAAAATCACTCAAGAAAGCCAAGAAGACGCTGAAGAAGCATTACAAGCAACAGAAGAAGCTACTTAAATTGGCCAAGAAGCAGCAAAAACTGCTTAAACGCCAGCGCAAGTTAGAGGCACGCAATGCCAAATTGGAAGTGATGTTGCCCACGCCATTAACGGCTGTGATGAGTGAAAGCCAGCAAGCGAAAGTGCATTAATCGAATAAATAAAAAAACGCTCTCCAACTGGAGAGCGTTTTTTATTGTCTGTGGTTTGTTACTTATTTGCGTAACTCATCTCAACGCGTTTTTTCACCCAGGTTTCATTAACCCAAAGCGAGAACATAATGATGGCTCCGCCGACGGCCAGTCGTACAATGTCGACATCTCGGTTCCAAATCACAATGTTTACAATTAAGCCCGCCGGAACCAGCGCGTTATTCATTACAGCAAGTGCGCCTGCGTTGACTAAGGTTGCGCCTTTGTTCCATGCGAAATAACCAAAGCCTGATGCGATCAAACCAAGGTAAGTCAGAATGCCCCACTGAGTAGCGGTGGCTGGCAGCTTGTCTACATTCCCCATCAATGCAAATGCGACCGTTGCCACGCACAATGCGCCCAAGTAGAAGTAACCAAATACGGTATGCTGAGGCAGGTCGACTGGCTCACTTTCCATGATGTATTTGTAACCCACTTGACCGATGGCAAAACAGAGGTTCGCGCCCTGGACGACCAAAAAGCCGAGCAGGAAGTTTTCATTGATGCCTGCAAACTTAATCCAAGCAGCTCCCACAACCGCAATCAATGCCGTGACCAAATACCAAGGCGAAAAACGACCTTTGAGAAAATCGTAAATTAGCGTGACGTAAATAGGGGTGAAAACCGTGAACAGCAGGACTTCTGGTACCGAAAGGAGCAAGAAAGACTGATAGTAGAAGCAGTACATCAAACCGAGCTGAAAGCCGCCGACAATCATCAATTTGGCGATCAGCGATTTAGGTACGCCACGGAATTTCAGAAACGGAATAAATACGATGCTGGCGAGCGCCACACGCATAAATACCGAAAACCAAGAATCAACCTGACCAGCGAGATATACGCCGATCAGGCTAAATGAAAATGCCCAGAGCAGGGTGACTGCAGATAAATAAGCCATGGATGAGAACTTTTATCAATAACAAATATGTCCGCAGTCTAACCAAGTTTTCTTAACGCGCCAATCAGTCTTTTAGCGGTATGACCAGCATATCGACGGGTGAGCGATTAATTAGCTGGCGTGTCGCAGACAGAATCTTACTCCAGAAATCCTGATGATGACCACAAACCACCAAATCAATGTTGAAGTCCTGAATGGTATCGCAAAGCTCATTACTCAAATCACCACTACCGACTAAAGTATGGGTGATCGGATATTCTGCGTATTCCGCAAAATTGGCGAGTTGAGTACGCGAGGCTTCCATGGCTTGGTGCTGTGCTTCCGCCATGTTGATATCGATAAGCCCGGTGTAGAGCTCGGCATAGTTCACATCGATGTGAATGAAAGAGACTTTCGCATCCAGAGGTTTAGCCAGAGATACGGCTTTCTTAATCAACACTTTACTGTCGTCTGACAGGTCTACTGCCACAAGTATGTGTTTGTAACTCATATTGCTATCTCCTTGTAAGGTCATATACCCAAGTAACCTCGAACTGACCCCAGGGCTAAGGCTCTGACTTAATGTATCTTGAAGTCACTTGGGTATAGTTTCAGATTAGCACTAACCCCCAATAAATTTTGCTAAAGTGATCTCATATCAATATTCTAGGTAGAAAGTCTTAATGTGTTAATCATGTTATAGTTGTATGAAATGCAGGAATATAAACAGGAGCTAACATGCTGTCTCAAACTATGGTCGATCAATTGAATGATCAAATTAACCTAGAATTTTTCTCATCCAATCTATACTTACAAATGAGTGCTTGGTGTGAAGACAAAGGTTTTGAAGGCGCTGCTGAATTTCTACGTAAGCACGCAGTAGAAGAGATGGAGCACATGCAACGCCTTTTCACCTATGTAAGTGAAACTGGCGCATTGCCAATTCTAGGCGCGATCGATGCACCAAAGCATGACTTTGCTAGCCTAGGTGATGTTTTCCGTGAGACTTACGAACACGAACAAATGATCACTGAGAGAATCAACAAGCTGGCACACGGTGCTTTTACAAGCCAAGACTACTCAACATTTAACTTCCTACAGTGGTACGTGGCTGAACAGCACGAAGAAGAGAAGTTGTTTAAAGGGATCTTAGATAAGATCGAACTTGTTGGTGAAGATGGTAAGGCATTGTTCTTCATCGATAAAGATCTAGCACAAATGGCGAAAGAAGGTTCATCTTCAATCATGGATGCTCCAGCTGCATAAAGCGTTCCCCAGCGCGATAAGTAGCGATTAAAAGACAAAGCAGTGATCGTCTTTTTCTCTTGAGCATTGTTGAAGATGTAGGGAGGAAAAGATGATCAGTGGAGACACAATCTTATTTGCGCTAATGGTAGTCACCGGAGTCAATATGGTCCGGTATCTGACTGCTCTTCGTTCTTTAATTCACATCATGCGTGAAGCCCATCCGTTGTTATATCAACAAGTGGATGGCAATGGGTTTTTCACTACTCATGGAAATGTCACTAAACAAGTGCGTTTGTTTCACTACATCAAGAGTAAAGAGTACCATCATCACCATGATGAGATATTTACGGGTAAGTGTGAGCGCGTACGAGAGCTGTTCGTCCTTTCAACTGCGTTACTTGGCGTCACGTTGCTCGCGGCTTTTATTCTATAAGTTGGATAAACAAAGCCCTTCGTTCGGCGCTTGGAATTTAAGCGCTTTTCCCGGAAAACATTTCTCGGTAGAATGTCGCCCGAACAAAGCAAGGATGTGCACTGAGCACATCCTTTTTTTATTGTTTTGGATTTTGGATAGAGCCTAAGAGTTACCGATGAGTAAGAAGTTTGATGTAGTAGTAATTGGCGCAGGCGCTGCGGGTTTGATGTGTGCTGCAGAAGCTGGTAAGCGAGGCCGCAGTGTATTAGTGCTCGACCACGCGAAAAAGCCTGGGCGTAAAATTCTTATTTCTGGCGGTGGCCGTTGTAACTTCACCAACTATGACGTGTCGGCAAATAACTACTTATGCCAAAACCCTCATTTCGTAAAATCGGCATTGTCTCAATACACCAATTGGGATTTCATTGCGATGGTCAGCAAGCACGGTATCGAGTTTGAAGAACGTGACCATGGGCAGCTGTTCTGTGTGGATGCATTCACCGCCAAAGACATCGTAAAAATGTTACTCGCGGAATGCGATATGCCGAATATTCAGCAGCGCTATCAGTGCGATGTTCACTCGATCGAGAAAACGGACAGCGGCTTCCGACTGCATGCTGATACCGACATGGTTGAGTGTGACTCTTTGGTTATCGCAACGGGTGGTCTATCGATGCCAAAATTGGGTGCGACTCCCTTTGGCTATAAAGTTGCCGAGCAGTTCGGGCTTCCAGTCATCTCAACGACGGCAGGCTTAGTGCCATTTACGCTGCATAAAGAAGACAAAGAGGACTTCGCCGATCTGTCTGGGATTGCCGTGCCAGCAGAAATCACGGCTGAAGACGGCACCATGTTCAAAGAAGCACTGCTTTTCACTCACCGAGGCTTGTCTGGCCCGTCTGTTTTGCAAATCTCTTCATTCTGGCGAGCAGGGCAAAAGGTTTCGATTAATTTGGTGCCGAATGAAGATGTTACGGTGCTTCTGGAACGCAGCCGCGAAAAACACCCAAATCAATCACTAAAGAATACACTAGCGAAAGTCCTGCCAAAACGCTTGGTGGAAGTGTTGATCGAACGTAAAGAGTTAACCGACAAGCCACTGAAGCAATTTAACCCGAAAGAGCTGGCTGATATTGTCGCGCGTTTAGAAAACTGGAACGTGGCTCCGAACGGAACCGAAGGGTACCGCACGGCGGAAGTGACGCTTGGCGGTGTGGATACCGACCATCTCTCTTCTAAAACCATGGAGTGCAAAACTATCAAAGGATTGTACTTTATCGGCGAAGTGATGGACGTGACAGGTTGGTTAGGCGGCTACAACTTCCAGTGGTGTTGGAGCTCAGGTTTCGTTGCCGGGCAGTGGGTGTAGTCTTGTGCAGAGACAAAAAAGTTTGTCCGCAAGCACTAAAGTTTGCCCACAAGAGCATTTTGAGACAATAAAGTTTGCCCGCAATGACTCTGATTACTATGATGAATTAAGGTGAACGCGATTGGACTGGTCATGGGGCGTGGACGAAAACTGGAGTCTTGGAAAGACTTCGAGCGAGCATTAAAGAATAAGTATGGGATTGGTCAAGGTTCAGATTACAAGCCTTGGCTCTGTATTCAGGATGTAAAGTCAAAGGGAACACGTTCACTGATTTATGGTAGGAAATCTCAAAGAGAGCATCACATGATGTCCTCGATTGAAAGTGAGCATTTTTACCTTGCTGAGTTTTCAAGCAGAGTGATTGATATCAGAGAACAATTTCCTATTTTCCCTCTAAACTTTACGCAAAAAGTCGCCAAAACCCTCGGAGTTGATCACCCTACACATCCTAGTACGAAAGAACCTATCATTATGACAACGGATCAGTTGCTCACAATAGATTCTCCTCAAGGCACTACATATCATGCAATTTCAATAAAACCTGAAGATCATTCCAGTAATCAACGGGTGCTCGAGAAAATAGATATCGAGAGAGTTTGCTGGGAACTACTTGGAGTTAAGTTCAGTTACTTCACGGGCAATGAATTAACCAGAGTTCAAAGCTGCAATATTCATTGGGCTACATCCCCTTTTCGTGAGAACCCGATAAACTTTTCTTCTGACCAAGTTAATTGCGCTCTCTCTGTCTTAGCTGTCGGACAATACTTTATTGAAAACCTTTGTGAACAGCTCATCTCAATGAATATCACATCGAATGAAGATGCATTGTTGTTGGTTCGATACCTCATAGCAGACAAATATATTGACGTTAATCTATCGGCTAATATCGCTGAGTCAGGACTGATTGATATTAAGTATGTGCGAGAAAGCGGCGGAGGCAATGTGTATGGAGCTTGCTAGGAACAGTGTATGGAATGTGAATGAGTCGAACTTGCTTGAAGAAGGAAATTATCGTCTGTTGGATATCATGCAGGATGTAGAGGCTGTCATTTTATTCTCGCTAAGCGATAATTCCACGACGGTAAGGCCTATTGCCGTCTCTTTAGAAGGTTTCATTGAACTTGTTTCTAGCAGTAAAGCCCAAAAGGCAGAATATGAATTGCCAGCTTATCTTTTAGTTGACGAGGAAAACATCCCAAATAGTCATATTAGGCGTCGAGATAAAAATTATGACCTAATCAAAGGTATTGTATTTGATAGCTGCTTTATTTTTGATTATGCAACTAAGAAACGTGCCTCTCAACTTGCGAAATATGCAAAAGGAGTTGGCGTAGACCGTAAGTCTTTAGCTAGGTTACTTACCCAGTATTGGCGAAATGGGCAGGATAGAATGGCTATGTTACCTGCATTCTCGAACAGCGGAGGTTCTGGGCTAGACCGAACACCCACAACGAAACCATTGGGAGCACCGAAACAACCAAGAACCATAGCTGTTGATAGAGCAGCTAAGTTTATTGTGAGTGATGATGATAAGCGTAACTTCAAAAAAGCATTAAAGAAGTATTTCCTCAAAGAGTCAGGGTTGACGCTGACAAAAACCTATGAAAACTTGCTCAAAGACAGTTATTCGAAAGAGATAAACTTGGCTAAAGCGTGCAGTAGGCCTCCTTTAGTGCCAACTAAAAAGCAGTTTAGTTACTGGCGAACAAAGCTATTTAGTAAAGAGCAGATTATTAAGAAACGAACGTCCGAGAGTGACTACCTCAGAAACAAAAGGAGTGCTCTAGGTAGCATTACAGATCGAAGTTATCTTCCCGGTGCTTGTTTCGAAATTGATGCAACAGTCGCGGATGTACATATTGTGTCTGAGCTAGGGGCTCAATATGTTTTGGGTCGACCGACGATTTATATTGTAGCTGATAGAGCAAGCCGAATGATCGTTGGTATGCATGTATCGCTTTATCATGCTTCGTGGCGCGCTGCGCGTCAGGCTCTGACAAATAGTTTCTTACCTAAGTCATCGTACTGTAAGAGCTTCGGCATAGATATTGATGACTCTGAGTGGCCGTGTGCGCATATTCCTAAAGAACTAGTTTGTGATAATGGAGAAATGATTGGGGTACAGCCAAAAAATAAACTGACTCCTATGACAAAATTATCGTTTACTCCACCCTATAGACCCGATTGTAAAGGTGTTGTAGAGAAGCGCTTTGACATCATCAACAAAGAAGTACTCCATGAGTTGCTAGGTACTACAAGAGGTGGTCAGGTTGTTCGGGGTGACCGAGATCCTAGAAAATACGCGATTTATACACTCAAAGAACTTACAGCTGAAATAATAAAAGCGGTGCTAGAACATAATCGCTCTATTCTTGACGATTTAGCCTTTGCTAGCCCTTTACTCATAGCGCATGACCTGTCTCCTACCCCTCAGAACTATTGGAAAATACACCTTTCAAAACATCGGCACGAACTTCAGTTAGCTAATTATGATGAAGTTGTAGCTAGATTGCTGCCTTCAGCAGAAGTAAGCATGACTCGAAGCGGAATTTACTTTAATGGCATGTATTACTCGTGTTCAAAAGTTGAAGAGCTTAATTTAGCATCTGTCGCTAGGTCATCAGGACGTTGGAGGTTAGACGCTCGAATTGATGAAAATACAACGAATTATATTTATGTTCGATTTGATAAAAACAAAGAATTTATCCGATGTGATCTGTTGCCTCGAAGTCGAATGCTGAGTGATAAATCTATGTTTGAATCAGACTTTATTAGAGACTGGCTTGATACTAAGAAGGAACAGGCTCCAATCTCAACTTCCTCAATAGAGGCTCATAAGCATCGGCAGGACATAACAAGACAAGCCAAGAATAGAAGTAAAAATGCGGAAAAAGTCTCTTTTAGAGATAAGACGCGAAACATCCGAAGGCGTCGTAAGGAAGAATTAGAAGCGACAACAAATATGATTACACCAGAGCCTGAGACTTCCGTTACCAATGATGCTCCTGATACTTTCTTCGTAGGTAATAAGGTTATTCCGTTGCCAAAAGGTAGAAAAAGAAGAACGAATGGAGGCGGAGCATGAGAGTTGAATCTGCTATATATCAGGATGCAATTCTGCCCGAGCATCGAGGGAACCCCCTTATAGAAGCGCTACCGGCTAAGAAAGCTTGGGAAAGTGTCATGGAAGTTTTTAGTAATTACCCTGACTATTCAGAAGAAATAGCTGATCACCCAGATCCATTAGTTCGCGATGAATACTTGAATCGTATTGAAGAGATTAGACAGCCACTAACTGATTATCAAGCGTGTTTTAGAGCTGTTGAAAGGGCTATAAAAAAGGGTTACTCCGCTAAAAACCCACTTAGTCCAACCACCGCTCAATACTTACACTATTTGGTTGATGAAAGGCCTGATATTGAACCTCGCACAGGATTCTTTCAGCCGAAAGGAGATGGGCTTACTTTAATCGGTGAAAGTGGTGTAGGTAAAACTTCAATGGTTGAGCAAGTGCTTGGCTATTTTCCGAACGTTATTGAACATGGGTCTTATAAAGGGCAATTATTAGAATTTAAGAAGCAAGTTGTTTGGGTCAAAGTGGATTGTCCAAGCAACTCAAGCGTTAGGGACCTGTGTGAAGAAATTCTGTCAACACTGGATCTTACTCTGGATAGAGTAAAAACAAAACCAGCGGGTACAATAGGTGCTTTAGTTCGGCAGTTAGAGCAGCGTATGAAGTCTAGTTTTCTCGGTATGCTTGTCATTGATGAAATGCAGAACCTTAAGTTCAAGCGAACTGGGGGAGAAAACAACCTATTGAAATTCTTACATAGGTTAATGAATAAACTAGGCGTGCCTATTTTCTTTGTTGCTAATCCTCCCTTTGATGACTCATTAATTAAAGAGCTTAAGGCTGCTCGTAGGGCTGAAAGTGGTTACCATCATACAATGTCTGTATTAAAGAGAGATAGTGTCTCATGGAATGCTTTTGTAGAGCAGTTATGGAATTATCAGTGGACTAGTGTTTATACAGATTTAACGAAAGACCTGAATGATAAGCTTCACTCACTCTCAGTTGGCAATATTGATATGGCGAGTCGAACATATCGAGAGGCACAACGGTTAGTGATTGGCTCTGACGATGAACGAATTACCCCAGCAACGTTAGAAGCGGGTAATGCGCTTGCATGTGGGCTTTCAAGACAAACTGAAGAAGTAAATGTACTAAAATCAACAATAATTTCTTTACCTAGAGGTAACCAGCGCAATACTCGACGAAAGGAAAAACCTGCGGTTAAAACTGTCGATAGGACCGGAGATATAACAAAACCTCAGCACCCTGAATTTGCCCCTCAGCTTGTTGAGTTGGTTGAAGCCGTAGATTTGATTAGCCGAATTAAAGATCCTGACTTGTTTCAGCAGGCCGCTAGTATTGAAAACCCTATCCGTTATTTAAAGTCTCGAAATGTTGTATTAGAAGATCCACTTTCAGAGTTATCCTATACTTAGCCAGAGTAATTTTAGGTGTGAGGCTCATCATGCAACTACCAACCGTACTACCTGATGAGTCTCTGTTTAGCCGTATATGCCGTCATCTAGCCATTGGTGAACTGTCCTCTAAGCAAGCTCAGCAACAGCTTATGGGTGAGGGAAGAGCTGCGATTCACCCTTACCTTACGTCTAATCTAGACGTTATCGCCCAATTCACCAGTGAATCGCCAAAAACTCTTTTGTTACGTCAAACTCTTCGGCCACTATTTTCCTATTATCTACCTAAATATCGAAATGACATCGAGAATACTTCTTCACGTTCAAATGACATCATAAGAGCTAGTCAGCTATCTACTTTTCGTAGTAAGGAACGCTTAGCTGTGAAGCATTGTCCTTTATGTGCAAAAGACGATATTTATGAATATGGTGCCGCTTATTGGCATCTTGTTCATCAAGTCCCTGGAGTTGAAGCTTGCGCTAAGCATAAAATATGGTTGGTGCACAATGAACTACCAACTCGCAGCCATGTCAATGATCACTTGCTTCCCGATGTAAGTCATCCAACTAATCATTGTAGTGAGTTGGCACATAATTTCTCAGCGTTCGTAGCGAATAAAGTCCAAACACTACAACCTGACAATTTAAGCCTTAAGGACTTAAATACCAGCTATTTACGAAAATTAAATTCTAATGGTAGTTTGACGAAAAGTGGTCGAATCAAACGGAAGAAGCTCACCAATGATTTATTTGAACTATCAGAAGAGCTCTTTCTTACACAGTCTGGTTTGTCTCTTCGGTCACAGAAAGACTATCGTTTTGTATCTTCATTACTATCGGGCCAGTATCCACAACACCCTTTCAAGCACTTAATGTTGGAGTTTTATCTATCTTGTTGTGATCCAATTAATGAGCTTAAAGGTTCCTTTCAGAGCGTTTCGAGTGCCTCAGTACATAAAGAAGAGCTGTGCTGTGGCTTATTGAAAGCTGGATTATCAATGGCGGCGGTAAGTAGAAGAATAAAAAAAAGCAGGTGCTATGTTAAGAGTATTGCCTTGAAGAATAATATTCCCGTGAACCTGAAACCTAATAAAATCACAATTAAGGTTCAACGAAAGGTTGTTAATATGGCGTATAAAGGCTTTCACCGAGCAGTTATTGCTCAGGCAATAGGCATTTCAATTGGTAGTGTTGAACAGATCATAACTGCGACTGATAGGCTCGTAGCGTGGCGGAAGAAGTGTAGATATGATTCTTTGAAACGACGCCACCAATGTAAAATACTGCGTTATTGTCGACTTCACCCAAGTTCAAATCGCCAGAAAATCAAGCAATCATGTGAGGCAGCTTTTTTCTGGCTATATTTTCATTGTCCTGATTGGCTGGAGAGTCACCTTCCTGAGTCCCAAAAAGTTAGGCGTGTTGATAGAGTTAATTGGAATGAAAGGGATGAGCTAATATCACAGCAGATAACTGCAATTTTGGAGTTATCTGATCGGATTATTTCTCGAACTGAACTGGATAGAATGCTTGGTTCACACGGATGGCTAACATCCAAAAAAGATAAACTACCGTTAACGTTAGAGGCTTATTATGAATTTTATGCTGTGAAATCGCACTGATTTATGTGTCTACGGTTAGTCGCTTTTTGAATACAAGTTTTATTGTCTGGCAATGAGGTGCTTTATAGTAAATGGATTACTTAAAAGATGAATCACTACATAGTTTTATGTTTCGAAGGCTTGCATTGTGGGGGCTTGAGGTAGATGCGTACCATGATCTCATATCTTCTGATGGCTATTGGTATAAAGATCCTTGTTTAGCCAAAGAGGTTGGCTTTGTTTTTAACGATATGACTGACGATTTTTTGATTACTAAGCTACTTCAAGCTGGCATGATTAGGATTGAGAATGACTCATTGGTTTATACCTACAATTGGCTTTATGGAGCGCTAGGCAAAACGTTTTATGGTCGCAAAGTTTACGGTCAGTTATCTCGAAAAATACCGATTAGATTTTGTCAGGAATGTGTTACCGAATATATTGCTGAATTTGGTTTTGGATACTTTCATCGAGACTGGATTTCGAGGACTTTTTGTGACAAACACTCGTCCCCTTTAAATCAACTGAAGGTTAAAGGTCGGTCGAATACAATTGTTCAACTCAACAGTATCCTAAGGGGTGAATCTATTGGTGAGCTTAACGTTGCCGGCACTATGGGGGCTCCCATCGAGCGAGTGAAACAAGGAATTATTTTTCCTGTCAAACCAACACTTTGTACCCTTAATGACTTTGGCTGGTTTATTCGTGAATATGCTTTTGAACTTGAAACGATTACGCCTGAATACAGTGAGGTTGATTGGCTTTCTCTAGCTGGAGCGTTGCAAGAGGGGTATAAGGAGGGGAGTAGGCGTGCTTTTAATCTAGGGCAATCGGAGCTATTTGTTAAAGCTTTCAGTGACGATGTTGAAATGTTATATGGCTACCTCTTAGAAAACATGATGATTATTCGTCAACCGATAGGATTTAGAGGCCAACTTCATGAAATGATTATGGTTCCAAATAATTTTAGTTGTGATAAATGCCCTAATTCCCATGAATGTCTTGTTAGCCAAGACAATTATCAGGAGCTTGATGAATCCAATGTTTGTCAGGATTTTATTTTGGAGTCATCTTCTCTGGTAAAAGTTATGCGTGAACAAGGGTATGATTTCAATCATAGCAACTCTTTACCATGGAGCCCTGTCGAATTTTCGATTAAGTAATCGTTAAAGCGATATACGTTGGTACTGCATATCGCTTTAACGATATTAGAATTGGCTGGCGAGCGCACGATAGTTATTGTTACTACAAACAGGCTATTGGATGTTTTTTGATTTAGTTATTTGGCTCAAACCCACCTACTTTGAATAACCTGAACTTAGGCGAATTGAAGTAGACGGTGTCGCTGTTGAGACTATTGCTGGTGTAGCTATAAGGAATAATGTTTTCGTATTCAGGTGAGAATGCTTAGTATCTTTAAGTCTTTGTCTCAGCGATCAAAGTACCGATAATCCCCCATCGGACTAGCCTCATTTGGGATTTCTGGCTATCGAAAGTAGACAGTGAGCTATGTGATGACGGTGAATATTGTGGGAGCAATCACATGCATCGTTTATGGAAAGAGAAATCATTAAATGTAAAATCTACTCTACGCTAGAAGATACTCGCAAGGATATCTTTGAATGTTTTAGATGCTCTACAACATAAAACGTAGGTATGGTTCCAATGATCAATTGTCACCTGTAGAGTATGAGAAGCAATATGAGAGAAGACCAACAGTGTCTACTGACTCGGTGGCTATTGACTAATATTTTGAGATAAAAACTAAAATAACGGGGATACTATGGTGGCATTAAAAAGAATCGGATTAAGCAATTTCAAGGCATTTAAAAGTTTCCAACAAGTGGACATATCCCCTGTTTCCTTGCTTTTCGGGTACAACAACTCAGGAAAAAGCTCGATCTTGCGAGCAGTATTATTACTTGCAGATAGTTTTAAAAAAAGTGAAGTACCCATGTATCAATCGTCGATACTGGACTATACAAGTGAGTCGATTAGAGGTGCATCCCATGTAGAACTTGCTCATAATAACAAACCTGGAATGAGTTTTACATTAAGTTGGGAAGATGGTTCTTCTGTTAGATTCAAGGTGTTCCAGAACGGCTTAGATGCTGAAGTAATTCAGGAAATAGAGGTTCAACAATTTGGATGTTCATACCTTTTTTTGCAATCACTTGATGCTGACGCTCCTATTGGAACATATATCCTCCAAGATTCTGCGGAGGAAGTCGAAATGACAGTTAAAGACTTTCGTCTAGACTGTGAGAAAGTTGATTTTAGTCATATAAATCAGTTGATAGAGGCATTTTCGAAATCAGTTTACTATTTAAGTTCAACTCGTAAATACCCCCCAAGAGAGTTTGAAATTGGAATCGGAGTGCCTCTGTCAACGCCAGTTTAAAATTGACCCACTTATCGACGTTATCGCCGAAGTAAAATTGACCCACCCATACAATTAACTTTTGCCTTCAGATAGACTTTCTAGAACCGCTGGTATGGTTCCAGCCGCTTTCTTTCCTCTTAATCGATAGCTTTCACCGCTGATTTGTACAATGTGCGAGTGATGAAGAAGTCTATCGAGTAATGCCGCCGTCAACGTTGTATCATCGGCGAACGCATTTGACCATTGAGAGAACGGCAAATTACTGGTCACGATAATGCTGCCTTGCTCATAACGTTTGGCGATGACGTTAAAGAACAAGTTGGCCTCTTCTCTGCCGAACGGTAAGTAGCCGATTTCATCGACGATAAGTAGCTTAGGTGCGAGTACACTTCGTCTCAAGTAGCTTTCAAGCTTACCCTGAGCTTTTGCTGTAGATAGCTGAAGCATCAAGTCTGCTGCGGTGATGAACCGTGTCTTTAGGCCCTTTTGAACCGCTATTTGGCCAAGGCTCACTGCAAGGTGGCTCTTACCAACGCCACTTGGGCCGAGTAATACCACGTTTTCCTTTCGCTCAATGAAGGCTAACCCTGTTAACTCCTTGAGCTGTTTTCTTGGGGCACCCGTTGCGAACTTGAAGTCATAGTCATCGAACGTTTTTTCCATTGGGAAGCTGGCGAACTTAGTCAGTGTGGCTCTTGTGCGTTCTGCTCGCGCTTCCAGTTCAGCGTTCAGAAGTGACTCTAAGTAATCGGCTAGACTCAGTTCACGACTGTTGGCTGCTTCTGCCAGTCTCGGCCACTCCTGACCGATAGCTTGTAACTTCAGCGTTGCACAGGCAGCCTCGATACGACTCATTTGAAGGTTCATGGTCGTACCTCCAACAACGCATCATACGTCGAGAGTGGGTGCTGGAAGCTCTCAAGTGGCATCACACTATCGCTTATTGTTAGTGGTGTGACTGGGCGTGTCGGCGATGGTAGCGACTGAAGTGTAAAGCGCTCTTCATCTAAGAGAACCTGAGGCTTTGCACCTGTCGTACCATGAGTTCGTTGGTGAGCGACGGTTTCTAGCCATGCGCCGATATGTCCATTAAGAACATCGACGGTGATTTTAAGTCCGTGTTGCTTGAGTGTCGCCGCAAGAGGAGTGACGAAACTATTCTTCAAGTAGGAGTTAAATCGCTCCACTTTTCCTTTGGTCTTTGCGCGATATGGACGACAGGCTCTCGGTTTAAAATTGTACTTCTTGGCTGCGGTGAGCAGTGCAGGGTTCCAGCGGTGCTCACCTTCACCGTATGCATCACGCTCTATCATGATGGCTTTCGCATTATCGAACAGAACTTCTTTGGGGACGCCACCGAAGTATTCAAACGCTTCTTCAAGACCTTCTATCCAGTCTTCTTGGCGCTCTCGTTCACTAAAGCGAACGAACGTCGCTCTGCTATAACCAAGCGTTGCCACGAAGGCTTTAACACGGACTCCGTAATGGGTGATGGTCGTAAAGTCCACTTGCATCTGCTCACCTGGCAATGTCTCGAACCGAACGACAGGGTCGACAGGCGTACTTGGTTTGTACTGTTTGATGTACTCCTTAAGCATCGTTATACCGCCTTCATAACCAAGTGATTTTAACTCACGTAGTAAGACGGTTGCGGGTATCCAATAAGGCTTTGCGGCTTCAATCCGCGTACACAAGTAGTCATGGTAGGGCTGAAGTTTAGTTGGTCGGGATTGACGCTCGGGGTACACGGGTGCTTTGCTTCTATCTCGCAGATAAGTACGAACGGTATTCCTTGAGATCCCCAGCTCCTTTGCGATACGGCGGATGCTGCACCCTTGCTGATGTAAAACGTGTATTTCCACTAGTTGCTCCTGATTGATCATAATCCGCCGCTTTGTCCATGTTACGAACGGATAGTTTGACTCAGGTGGGTCAATTTTAAATCGGCGTTAGTGGGTCATTTTTACATCGGCGCTGACAATAACCGCGTTATTAAAAATAAAGGCACCAAAATAGAGGGTTTATCTCTGTATTTTACTCCCATCATCTACTACCAATTTGGGCGAGAAAAACCTGAGGGCTGGCAATATAGAGTCGGTGTTGGGGCTGGGTTGGGATACCAGGATCATAACGGCGAGTTTTTAATCACCAATCGAGAGCACCCTAATTACGGAAAGGTGAGAAAAATTAATCACTCCAAACTGGGTTTATCAACTGGTATTTATGCTGAGGCTAAATATAAAAAGCATCACATCGTATTTAATGGGGATCTCATTACCAATGAGCTATCTGGTGATGATTATCGGTATGTGGAAAACCATGTATCCATTACCTATCGCTATCAAATATATTCTTTTACGCTGGATTTTTAATTTCTGACGCAGTTATAAAGCCGAGTATTTCTTACTCGGCTTTTGCTGTTGATGGCGGTCCGCTATAGAAATAGCTTGTTGGGAGTAACGGATGGGCTAAATAAAAATCCCTGCCCGTAAATACATCCTTTGTCTGACAGGTATTGTGCTTGTTCTTGAGTTTCAATCCCTTCTGCGACGACTTTAAGCGATAAGGTTTTGCCCATAGCGATGATCGCATTAACGATGGCATTGCTGTCGCTATGACTCGGTACATCTTTCACAAATGAACGGTCGATCTTCAGCTTGTTGATCGGTAGGCCCTTCAAGTAAGAAAGCGAGGAATAGCCAGTACCAAAATCATCCAAAGATATTTCAATACCCAGTTCTCGCAGTTGATTTAACGACGCAATGGCCTGTTGTGGATCGATCAACAAAAAGCTTTCGGTGATTTCGATATCCAAATGCTGCGCGGAAAAACCAGTCTCTTGAAGTATCACCTGAAGCCGGTCGATAAAGTTCGATTGCTGCAGTTGGAGTGCGGATACATTGACGGCTATTTTGCCGAAATTAATTCCTGACTCCAGCCAAGCGTGGCCCTGAATACAAGCCTGCCTGATAACCCAATCGCCGATGCTTTGAATTAGCCCGGTTTTTTCTGCAATTGGAATAAAATCAGCAGGGGACACTAAGCCAAATTCAGGGTGCTGCCAGCGCAACAGGGCCTCCACGCCAACAATAGAGTTCTGCTCTAGGTTATATTGGGGTTGATACTCCAAACGCAGTTGCTGTTTCTCTATTGCCTCGTGCAGCGCTGATTGAATTCGCACGTGGGAAATGGACTTGTGAGTCAGATCCGGTGAATAAAAAGCGTAGCCGTTACGGCCATTCTTTTTCGCTAAGTACATGGCAGTATCTGCATTTTTCAGCAGTGTTTCACTGTCTTGACCATCGGTTGGATACAGGGCAATACCGATACTTGCTGAGACACGCAATGATTCGTGACTGGTCAGCTTAAACGGTTGATGGAATACACCTAAGATGCTGTCCACCGTTTCGGACAGCGCGACATCACTTTGCGCCTCTGGAAGAATAATTACAAATTCGTCGCCGCTGATTCGTGCGACATGGGCATTGAGATGCAAGGTGTCTTGCAGACGTATTGCCAGTTTGGTCAGCAATTGATCACCGCAAAAATGCCCCATACTGTCGTTGATGTGCTTAAAGTGATCGATATCCAGGAAAAGGGTCGCAAAGCTTTGCTGGCTCTTTTGACCAGTTTCGATGTGCTGCTCGAGCAATCCAAGTAAATGAGTACGATTTGGCAGATTGGTCAACGGGTCATAAAACGCCATTCGCTGCAGCTTTTCTTCATGTGCTTTGCGCACCGAAATGTCTTCAAACACACAGATATAGTTGATCAGCTGATCTTTGTCGTCCATTACCGCGCTGATGGTGGCCAGTTGAGGGTAAAAGCTGCCATCTTTCTTGCGGTTGATGAACTCGCCTTTCCACTGTCCTTTAACTTGTAGCTCAGACCATAAATTTAGATAGAAGCTGCTATCGTGGTGTCCAGAGTGAAGGATTTTCGGTGTATGACCAATCACTTCTTCTGCACTGTATCCTGTGATGTTCGTAAAGGCAGGATTGATATCGATAATGTTTGCATCACGATCGGTGATGATCATCCCTTCTTGCGAATTATTGAATATTTTCGACGCCAACGTTAGTTGGGTTTCTATGGTTTTTCTACGTGTGATGTTTCGCGTCATGCCCATAACACCAATCAGCTCACCTGCTTGATTGCGTACAGGAGACTTAATGGTTTCGAGCCAGGTTGGATTATTGTTCGAGTCGATTTGTCGGCACTCTTCAACAATATTCTGATTGCCAGTTTCAACCACTGTAATATCAGCTTGAATGAATTTTTCAGCGCGCTGTTCGCTGAAAAGGTCAAAATCATTTTTACCAATGATTTCCTGATTGGTTTTTTGCCAGGCTTGCTCGACGCTTCGGTTAGTCATTGCATACAGGCCATCGGTGCCTTTGATCCAGATATGGTCTTCAAGGCAGTCGATAAACTCTTGTAATGTTGGGATTTGACTTTGATCTTGCTGATACCGCAGATGGCGTTGTTGTTCTTGTTGGTAACGTCGGCTCACATCAAAACTAAACCGACCCGCAAGGGCGCTCAGCCACGCTGGCACGTGATGGCTTTGTGCGTTTGTGTAAGTCAGCGTAATCGCGGCAAACAAATCACCGTTAGGTAGCCACACCGGACAGATGCTGAGGATCTGCTGCTCGTAAGCTGTGTTGACGGTTTCTAATTGAAAAGGGGTAAATTGAGCGGTGATCTGCTCAATCTCGGCAACAATCGCATCATGGTTCTGCTCTGCGGTCGACAACGCACTGTGTTGCCACTGTTCGTTGTCATTGAAGGCGTAGACTTGTCCCTGTGCATGGTTGGCATTACAGCACTGTTGCAGGGCATCTTGCCAGTCTGCTAATAAAGAAGATGGAATATCAAAGCGAAACATAATTAGTACGGTATCCTGAATCGCCCAATGATGTGTTTATAAAAATATAGCTGAGATGGCTATTGGGCTTTGGCTGTATCCTATCCGACCATAAAATAATTCCAAGCGGTAGAAGACGCTTCAGTTCATAAAAATACGAATTGATAACATCTGTTAGTGAGAGGCATTGGCGGTTTTCTCTTTTTTGCCAAACTTGACTTGCTGAATCACCAGACCACTGATGATCAATACCAGCCCGATCAGCGTAGAGGGATGAATGTCTTCACCAATAATCGTCGCCAGTAACATCAGGGAGATGAATGGGGAAGCGAAAATCAGGTTACTGATGCGAGCCGTATTCTGTGTTGACTTGAGCGCGCTTAGCCAAAGGACGAACGTAATCCCCATCTCAAAAAGACCCACATAGGTCACCGCAGCCCAGCCTTGGGCCGAGATGGTATTCCAGCTTTGTCCTTCATAGATGCTTAACGCAACAGTAAAAGGAATCGCAACCAGAAAACCAAGTAACACGCCCACGACCGGATCCGCTTTGTTTTTGGTGTTGAGAATCCAATATCCTGCCCATAGCAATGTAGAGAGCAGAGCTAAACCAACGCCAAGCGGGCTCTCAAAATCCATACCTAACACGTTGCCCTGAGTGGCAATCACAATCACACCTAGGTAACTAAACGCGCAAGCAATCCAGTCTTTGCTACGAATTTTCTGCCCGAGAAATACCGCTGCCATGAGCGTCAGCGTGATAGCCCAGCTGTAGTTGATGGCCTGGGCCTGAGAGGCTGGGAGCAAGTCATAAGCCTTAAACAGGATCAGGTAGTAGGCTAATGGGTTAATCAGGCCAAGTAGTAGGTAATACCAAGGATTCGACAGAAAGGTATCGCTGAGCTGATTTAACTTACCTTGGACACCACATACGATGATAAGAGCAATAGCAGAAACGATGCTGGCAATACACAGCATCTGAATAGGAGTGAACTCGGCTAATGTGAGTTTAAATGCGGTCGCCACTGTCGACCAAAGTAATACTGCTGAGAGCCCAAATCCTAGGGCGCGACGCTCATTCATGATGCCTCTGTATCGTGTTCAAAGGCTCGGCGATAAGATTTTGAGCGAGCCAAAGGATATTATTTTGAGCAGGTAGTGTATGCGAGGATTTTTCATCCAACAAACTGGACATTTATCCAGTGTCTAAATACCATTGTTATAGATATAAAACACAGGCTAACTCGCTATTATGCAATGGATTCTTGAGCATCAATCTCTCATTCTCTCTACTCTATGTGCCGCTGCAGCCAGCGGAGCGGCGGTCGGTTGGTGGGTAAAACAGCGCTTTATCACTCAAACTCAGCTTCTAGAACAGCAACTTTCTGCTGAAAAACAGCTTCACCAACAACAGCTTGAGCAAGTGGGTCAGCGTCTGGCTGAAGCGCAACAAGAGCTGGATGAACTGGATGACGAGCGCGATAAAGCGGCATTTGAAGTGCGTCAGTCACACGGCAAGTTGATGGCAGCAATGGAAAAGCTTCGTTATTTCGAAGCCGTCAAACAAGAGCGTCAGCAGTATTTCGATGAGCTCGGGAAAATGCGTGAGCAAAAATCGCGTTTGGAAACCCAATTACGAGAGCAGCAAGCGCGCCATGAGCAAGTAAATCAGTCGAATGCGGAAAAGCTGCAAATACTGGAACAAGCAGAAGTACGTTTGAAGCAGCAATTTGAGCATCTTGCCAACCAGCTGTTTGAAGAGAAAACCGCGAAGGTGGATCTGCAAAATCGTCAGAGCTTAGAAGGCTTGCTTTCTCCGCTAAGAGAGCAATTGGATGGCTTCAAAAAACAAGTCAATGACAGCTTTAGTCAGGAAGCCAAAGAGCGTTATACACTGGTGCATGAGCTAAAAAATCTGCAACGTTTAAACGAGCAAATGACGCGTGAAGCGGTGAACCTGACCCAAGCTTTGAAAGGCGACAACAAGCAGCAAGGCAACTGGGGCGAAGTGGTTCTTGCCCGTGTGCTGGCAGAATCTGGTTTGCGAGAAGGGCACGAATACGAGACGCAAGTGAATTTGCAAAATGAAGCAGGTAAGCGTTATCAACCTGATGTGATTGTTCACCTTCCGCAAAATAAGCAAGTTGTAGTCGACTCGAAAATGGCTTTGGTGGCGTATGAGCGTTACTTCAACGCGGAAACCGATGCACAGCGAGATCAAGCGTTGAATGCCCATCTTATTGCGCTGCGTGCGCACATCAAGGGCTTAAGCATGAAGGATTATCACAAACTCAAAGGCATCCAAAGCCTCGACTACGTTTTGATGTTTATTCCGGTGGAACCCGCTTTTCAGGTCGCTATTCAGGCTGATCCGAGTTTGGTTAAAGACGCGATGGAGCAGAACATCATTTTGGTTAGCCCGACTACCTTGCTGGTGGCGCTGCGTACCATTGATAATTTATGGCGAAATGAACGTCAGAATGAAAACGCGAAACTGATTGCAGAGCGAGCGACCAAACTTTACGACAAACTACGTTTGTTTATTGATGATATGGAAGGTTTGGGCGGGGCGCTGGATAAAGCCAATCAAACGTATCAAGGCGCGATGAACAAACTTGCCACAGGTCGCGGTAATGTGATTCGACAGGCAGAAAGCTTCAAGCAACTTGGTGTCGAGATTAAGCGCCCAATTTCCTCTGATCTTGCACAACTGGCACAGAGTGAAGCATTTTCCGAAAATGAATCGTTAGTTGAAAGACATCCGGCTGAGGATAAAGTAAACTAATCGCCCGCAGTACATTGGGCGACTCTATTTGTCAGCAACCGCCCAGCAGTGAAACGTGCTGCCTAAGAGGAATTAGAATGACGGACACAAGCTTGCAATCCAATAATGCATTAGAGAACGAAACCACCCACTTTGGTTTCACTACCGTGGCGAAAGAAGAAAAAGTAACTAAAGTTGCCGAAGTTTTTCACTCCGTGGCAGCAAAGTACGACATCATGAATGACCTGATGTCGGGAGGCGTTCACCGTCTGTGGAAGCGTTTCACTATCGATTGTAGTGGTGCTCGCCCGGGGCAGCGCATTCTGGATCTTGGCGGTGGTACTGGTGACCTGACAGCAAAATTCTCGCGAATCGTCGGCGATCAGGGCCATGTGATTCTGGCGGATATCAACAACTCAATGCTGAATGTCGGCCGCGATAAGCTGCGCGATAATGGTATTGTGGGCAATGTGCATTACGTTCAGGCGAACGCAGAAGAACTGCCGTTCCCAGATGATTATTTTGATGTGATTACTATCAGCTTCTGTCTGCGTAACGTAACGGATAAAGACAAAGCGCTGCGTTCGATGTTCCGCGTTCTTAAGCCGGGTGGCCGTCTATTGGTACTGGAATTTTCGAAACCAGTCATCGAACCATTATCGAAAATTTATGACGCATACTCGTTCCACCTGTTGCCAAAAATGGGCGAATTGGTCGCGAACGATGCAGAAAGTTACCGTTACCTAGCAGAATCTATCCGCATGCACCCAGATCAAGACACTCTGGAAGGCATGATGCAAGAAGCGGGCTTCGAAAACACCAAATACTACAACCTAACGGGTGGTATTGTGGCGCTGCACCGCGGCTACAAATTCTAAGGGTTAACGGCATGCCATTTGAACCTCTTATTACTGCCGTCATTGAAACGTCGCTGAACACACTGATTAAAGACGATCCTGCTCTGGGTCGTCGTTTAGCACGTCTGAAAGGCCAGGTTATTCAAGTTCACCTGAAAGAAATCAATAAGACGCTGACCTTTGTTTTCAGTCAGCAGATTGATGTTTTGGGTAACTATGAAGGTCATCCTGACTGTTATTTGTCTCTCAACCAGAGTGTGTTGCCGGAACTGCGAGATCAAGCCAACATCACCCGTCTTATCAAGCAAGATAAGCTTGAGTTGGAAGGCGATATTCAACTGGCACAAAAATTCTCTCAGTTGATGGTAGATTGCAAACCAGACATTGAAGAATGGCTGTCGCGAGTGACTGGAGATGTCGTAGCCCATACGGTCGTGCAGGGTTCAAAAAACGTCGGTAACTTTTTCGTTTCTCAAGCAGAAAAACACCAGCGACATCTAGCGCAGGTGGTGACAGAAGAGTGGAAATTCGCGCCAGCGCCGCTCGAAGTCGCGCATTTTTGCGATCAAGTGGACGAAGTACGCAGTCAGGCATCACGAGTGGAAGCTCGTCTGAATGCTCTGCTTGATAAATTAGATGCGGATAAGCCTGCGTTGGAGAAACCATGACTCCAGCAGAAATAAAGCGCTTATATCACATCGTTAAAGTACAACTGGAATATGGGCTGGATGAGTTGTTGCCGGAGCATCAACTGACGAAAGCGCCGCTTTGGATGCGCAAAAGCCTGTTCTGGATTAAAAATAAACACCCCGAGAAGCCTCTAGGTGAGCGACTTCGTTTAGCGTTACAAGAGCTGGGTCCGGTTTGGATCAAGTTCGGTCAGATGATGTCGACCCGCCGTGACTTATTCCCCCCTCATATCGCCGATCCCCTTGCGTTGCTTCAGGACCAGGTTGCCCCATTTGATGGTGAACTGGCAAAACAGCAAATGGAAAAGGCGTTAGGTGGTCCGCTCGAAAACTGGTTTACCGAGTTTGATATTAAACCACTGGCCTCTGCGTCTATTGCTCAGGTGCACACTGCACGACTCAAAGACACTAACCAAGAAGTGGTATTAAAGGTCATTCGCCCAGATATTCGTCCAGTTATTGATTCCGATCTAAAACTGATGCACCGAATGGCACGTATAGTCGCGGGGGCAATGCCTGAAGCACGTCGTTTAAAACCGGTCGAAGTTGTTCGTGAATACGAGAAAACGCTTCTCGATGAACTCGACCTGCGTCGTGAGGCGGCTAACGCGATTCAATTGCGTCGAAATTTCGAAGATAGCGAAGAATTATACGTTCCTGAAGTTTTTCCTGACTTCAGTAATGAAACTGTCATGGTTTCTGAGCGAATATATGGCTTTCAAGTTTCTGATATAGAAGGCTTGATAGCAAATGGCACCAATATGAAACTGCTGGCTGAACGCGGCGTGAGTGTGTTCTTCACTCAGGTGTTCAGAGACAGCTTCTTTCATGCCGATATGCATCCCGGTAATGTGTTCGTTAAACCTGATCACCCGGAAAACCCAACGTGGATTGGGTTAGATTGTGGGATCGTTGGTACACTTAATAGTGAAGACAAACGTTATCTGGCGGAAAACTTCCTTGCGTTCTTCAATCGTGATTATCGTCGAGTGGCGGAATTGCACGTGGACTCAGGTTGGGTGCCAGCAGATACCAATGTTGACGAATTTGAGTTTGCGATTCGCATTGTTTGTGAGCCAATTTTCGCTAAGCCACTGTGTGAAATCTCCTTTGGTCACGTGCTATTGAATCTGTTCAATACTGCACGTCGTTTCAATATGGAGGTTCAACCTCAACTGGTATTGCTGCAAAAAACCTTGCTGTACGTGGAAGGGCTTGGCAGACAACTTTATCCGCAGCTTGATTTGTGGGAAACCGCAAAACCGTTCCTTGAAGAATGGATGATGAACCAAGTCGGTCCGCAAGCTTTAGTGAATGCCATTAAAGATCGCGCACCATTTTGGGCGGAGAAGTTACCGGAATTGCCAGAGCTGCTTTATGATAGTCTCAAACAAGGTAAGGCGATGAACCAACGTATGGATCAGCTTTATCAGGGCTACCGTCAAAGTAAGCGACAGCAGGCGACAGGTAAGTTTTTATTTGGTGTTGGCGCCACTTTAGTCGTATGCTCGGCAATATTGGTGGATAACGCTTATGAGCAGCTATCGTTCGCCTGTGGGATTGCAGGTGTCACATTCTGGCTGTTTAGTTGGCGAGCTTATCGTCGATAGACGGTAAACTCTTGAAATACATTTTGTTTAAAGACCCGAGGTAAAAAGAATGGGTGGTATCAGTGTTTGGCAACTTCTAATCATTGCTGTAATTGTTGTATTACTATTCGGAACCAAGAAGCTACGTGGTATCGGTGGTGATCTAGGCGGTGCCGTTAAGGGCTTCAAAAAAGCAATGAGCGATGACGAAGATGCTGCGAAAAATGCTAAAGACGCTAAAGACGCAGACTTCGAGCCAAAAAGTTTAGAGACGCAGCAACAAAAAGAAGCTGCACCTGAAACGAAAAAAGACAAAGAGCAGGCGTAAAACGTGTTTGATATCGGTTTTTGGGAACTGGTATTAATATCTGTTGTTGGTCTGGTCGTTCTTGGACCGGAGCGTTTGCCTCATGCTATTCGTAGCGTGTCCCGCTTTGTCGGTGCCGCTAAGAGTATGGCAAATAGCGTCAAAGACGAATTGTCACACGAGCTGAAAGTCCAAGAGCTGCAAGAGAACTTGCGCAAAGCTGAGCAAATGGGGATGAAAGATTTATCCCCTGAATTGAAGTCTTCTGTGGAAGAACTTAAACAAGCTGCGCAATCTGTAAACCGCCCTTACGCGGAAAAAACTGAGTCCGACGCTAAACCTGTGAAAGCAGAGCCTGTCGTTGAGTCGGTAGAGAAAGCGGAAGATATCAAGGTTACAGCGGCAGATAAAAAAGCCGAATAGTCTCATTAGGAGGAGCTGCTAGGATAAGTAGCTCCTTTTTGATCTGGTTTTTACAAAGAGGTTTGCCATGTCTACCGTCGAGCAGACACAACCTTTAATTAGTCACTTGTTGGAGCTTCGCAACCGACTACTGCGTTCAATATTGGCAGTGTTGGTGGTGTTTGTCGGGCTAGTTTATTTCTCTAACCATATTTACGAGTTTATCTCAGCACCTTTGGTAGAACGTCTGCCTGAAGGGGCGACGATGATTGCAACTGATGTTGCGTCACCATTTTTTACGCCACTTAAACTGACTCTGATTGCGTCGGTATTTGTTGCCGTGCCATTTATTTTGTATCAGGTGTGGGCATTTGTGGCACCGGGCTTATACAAGCACGAACGTCGTTTGATCATGCCGTTGCTGTTTTCCAGCTCTTTGCTGTTCTACTGCGGTGTGGCGTTTGCGTATTTTGTTGTATTTCCGCTCGTGTTTGGCTTCTTCACCGCGATTTCGCTTGGTGGTGTAGAGTTTGCCACTGACATTTCCAGCTATCTGGATTTTGTACTGGCGCTGTTTATGGCGTTTGGTATTGCTTTTGAAGTACCGGTCGCGATCATTCTACTGTGCTGGACGGGTGCAACGACACCACAAGATCTAAAGCAAAAACGCCCATACATCATCGTGGCAGCGTTTGTTGTTGGTATGGTGTTGACGCCACCTGACATGATTTCGCAGACTCTGCTGGCTATTCCCATGTGTTTGCTGTTTGAAGTCGGTTTGCTGTTTGCGCGTTTCTACACACGTAAAGATGAGGAAGACGAAGCAGAAGAGTAGTCTTTGGTTCGTAAAATTATCAGTAAAAAAGCGGCTCAATAGAGCCGCTTTTTCTTTTCTGTTAATGCTAATCGGCTCCAATACGCTCTGACAGTGCCCTTGCCGTGATGCCATGTAAAACAAGGCTTAGTATTACGGTGCAAGCTACGGTTAATGCAATAAAGCGTCCCCCTGGTAACTCCGCATCTAAGACGATGATGGTAAATACAATACTCGCTAAACCTCTCGGACCAAACCATCCCATGAACCAACGGTGACGGGCGGGTACGGAAGTGCCGATAAATGAGAGATAGATAGGGATCATTCGAATCAGCGTTAAACTGATGAGGGCGTATACCATCATGTTGATGGAGAAAAGCCCGAGAACTTGCCCCACAACAGCCGCGCCAAAAAGAATCCAAGTCAGCATGGCTAATAGCTCTGCGAGGCTCTCTGTGGTCAATACCAGTTTGTGAGTATGGCGAGAAGCAAGATGACCAAACAGAAGCCCACCTGTGAATGCCGCAATGTAGCCACTGCCGTGTAGAGTTTGCGCTAAACCGAAGCTGGTAAGGGCAATAGCGCCCACTGTCAGCTGAACCCAAATTTCACTGAGCCATTTTTTCTTCGCGCTCCAGTAGAGTAGCTTGGCGCCAATGTAGGCTAGCGACAATCCAACCAATGTGCCTATACCCAGCTCTTCAGCAAACACCATCAAAGCATGATGCGTACTGATGTCAGCATGTGTAGTACTGGTTTCTACGGCGATGAGAAGCAACAGGATTGGGACGCACAGACCATCATTAAGTCCGCTCTCTACATTGAGTCCTTCGCTTACGGGAGTCGGTACCTTCGGGTTTGATATGACGGCTTTGCCCAGTGCCGCGTCGGTTGCCGCGAGCATAGTAGCGAGGATGGCAGCTTCTATAACCGACAATACGTCAAACAGAATAACCGCGACGAATGTTCCCAAGATAATCGCGCCTGGCAGTCCAAACATGAGCATTCGGACTGGATAAACGGCTTTTTGTTTTAATACGGTGAGATTGGAGTGAGCGGCATCTGAGAAAAGAATTAAAGCCAGCGTCAGGTCGGCTAGCAGTCTTAAGTCATTGGCTTCTGCTGATAATCCGATTATCCCCAGACCATATTCACCTAGCAGCAATCCCAGAGCGACATAAACTATCGGTCCAGATATTGCGGAATTTTCGATGCGCTTTGCTATCAGGGTATATAAGAAAACAATCCCTGCGAGAATGCTGATAACAAAATAGATACGCTCCAAATCCATAAGTACTTCCTTGTACGTCATGCTGATTTTTGAACAACTTTGTATCAGTGTAGCAATAGCTATCGCAAAGTTTTTAGTTTGTTGCTGAGTAACTTATTGAGTTGAAGGTAAATTAAACAAAGATTCGGCATTCGCTGTCGTCACTGTGTCTACTTCTTCAATGGTTAAGTCTCTCAGTTCAGCAATACGCTGGGCAACGAGAGAAGTGTAGGCTGGCTCGTTGCGTTTCCCGCGATGTGGGACTGGCGCTAAGTAAGGGCAGTCAGTTTCCAGTATGACCCACTGCATATCGAGGTGAGGGATAACTTTGTCCATCCCACCATTTTTAAACGTTGATACGCCACCTAAGCCGAGGTGGAAGCCCAACTCGTTAATCGCTTTTGCTTCTTCTAAACTGCCACCAAAACAATGAAATACGCCACGCAAGCGGCCATCTTGCTCCTGGCGTAGCAGAGTTAATGTTTCTTCGATGGAATCACGAGTGTGGATCACAACAGGTAAGTCCATCTCTTTTGCCCAGTTAAGTTGGGTAATAAATGCCATTTCCTGCTCAGTTCGGTAGGTTTTATCCCAGTACAGATCGATACCAATTTCTCCCACAGCGATGAAATTATGCTTCTCAAACCAGCCGCGAATGATTTCCAGCGTTTGTTCAACATTATCATCCACATAGCATGGGTGAAGGCCCATCATCGAATGGCATACTTCAGGATAAGCCTGTTCGGTTTGCAGCATCGGCTCAATCGACTCCAGATCGATGTTTGGCAGCAGAATCTTATTAATGCCTTGTTCTAGCGCGCGTTTTACTACTTCATCGCGGTCATTATCAAATTCGCTGGCGTATATGTGCGCGTGGGTATCGATCATGGTTCGTCTCTGTGCTTCGTTTTTTAGGTCTTGTGAGAAGTATACTTGAGTGTGAGGGCGGGGTCATTTTCAGTTTTTTTCCGCGCCTTTTTCCAGATTGTCACCCGCAAGGTGCATCAAGAGTGATATGATTTTATCCACCAGATGATTTGATCATCATAACCGTCCAGACAAGGAGAAAATGGTGTCTGTATCAATTCAAGGTCCATTCCCTGCACGCCGTATGCGTCGCTTACGTAAGCATGACTTTAGCCGCCGTCTAGTGGCTGAGAACCAACTTTCTGTTAATGATTTGATTTACCCAATGTTCATTTTGATGGGCAAAGATCGTCGTGAAAGCGTAGAGTCCATGCCGGGTGTAGAGCGTTTGTCTATTGATTTAATGCTAGAAGAAGCGCAATACCTTGCAAATCTAGGTGTACCTGCAATCGCGCTTTTCCCTGTCGTAAACCAGGATGCGAAAAGCTTATGTGCGACCGAAGCCTATAACCCAGAAGGTTTAGTTCAGCGTGCAGTGCGTTCTCTTAAAGAGCATATCCCTCAAATCGGTGTTATTACCGACGTTGCGCTGGATCCATTTACCACGCATGGCCAAGACGGCATCATTGATGAAGACGGCTATGTAATGAATGATGAAACTACTGAAGTGTTGGTTAAACAGGCGTTGTCTCACGCAGAAGCGGGTGCTGATATTGTTGCGCCATCAGACATGATGGATGGACGTATTGGTAAAATCCGTGAAGCGCTAGAAGAAGCAGGCCATATTCATACTCAAATCATGGCTTACTCTGCGAAATACGCTTCGAACTACTACGGGCCATTCCGTGATGCGGTCGGTTCTTCGTCTAACCTTAAAGGTGGCAACAAGAAAAACTACCAAATGGATCCGGCGAATATTGATGAGGCGATTCACGAAGTCGCGCTGGATATCAATGAAGGTGCCGATTCTGTAATGGTTAAGCCGGGGATGCCTTATCTGGATGTGGTACGCCGTGTGAAGACTGAGTTGCAGGTGCCGACATTTGCTTACCAAGTGTCGGGTGAGTACTCGATGCATAAAGCAGCGATTCTAAATGGTTGGTTAAAAGAGCGTGAAACGGTGATGGAATCATTGCTATGTTTCAAACGTGCGGGCGCTGATGGCATCCTGACTTACTTTGCCAAAGATGTGGCGGAGTGGTTAGCGGAAGAAAACGCTCAAGCGGCTCAATATCTAAATATGTCTCAGGAAGCGACAGAAGAGTAATTATCGCTTAGTGAGAAAAACCAGACCGACAATAGTTGTTCGTCTGTATATACCCAAGTAACCTCTGGCGGATCAAATATGGCTTATTTACATAGCAGCAGTCCAAGGTGCTTGGGTATTAAATTTCTGGGGAGAGAACAATGACAATGCTGATTCGTGAAGGCACGTTGGAAGAGGCACTTCAGGTGGTAACTCACGTAAAAGAGTTTGCCAATGGAGAAACAATGGAGTCTATGGCACAGCGTCTCGGCGATAAAAACAGCTTAATTCTAGTGGCTGAGAAGAACGGTTCGATTTTAGGCTTCAAAATTGGTTATGAATTGGATGATGATACTTTTTACAGCTGGTTTGGTGGCGTAGCTCCTCAGGCTCGTAATGAAGGGGTTGCACAAATGCTGTTAGAGGCCCAAGAAGAGTGGGTGGCTGAGCAAGGTTATAAAACCCTTAAAGTGAAGTCTCGTAACCAATTCCCAGCTATGCTTAGATTGTTATTGCGAAATGGTTATCTCATTGAAAAATTTGATGAAAACGTTAATCTTCGCGAATCTAGAGTACACTTCATTAAAGCAATGTGAAATTAAATGAGATTTTTTCTCATTTAATTGTTGACAGTTAAATGAGAATCATTATTATTAATCCTGTCTTAGGGAATGAGGAATGGTTCACAAGGACGTTGATTTACTTATTAATAGTTGTTGATTAACAGAAGTTGATTAACTGGTGTTGAGAAGGTGATGAAACAGTTTCCAAGAACTTGCACGAACTCTTTTTGACACGACATTGCTCACATTGCTTCCAGTGTAATTTATAGCTTCTTGGTTAAGCAGCTTGATAAAAAATTGCTTTACCACTTCTGCTAGGCGACCCAATTGGGTCGCTTTTTTCTTTTCTACGATTTCATTTGACGCCACGATTCATAACTTTTCCACATTTGATGATCATTTTTGGATCGTTGATCTTTTCATCTTAAAATAAAATTATTTAATATTATTAGTAACTTAACTTGGTTATTTTCTTTGTTTTGTAATCTTGTATAACCAGTGGATAAATAATATAAACAGAGTTATCCACAGGAGGGGTTGAGTTTTAGTGTATCAGCTCGAAATATTTACGCGATCTGGATCGAGCGAACAAGATAGATTCGGATCAGTAGTCATGGCATCCTAAGCAGATCTATTAAGTACTGACTTGGATACAGACAATTATGGCAAGTATTCCTGAAAATCCGCTGATTCTTATCGACGGTTCTTCTTATCTATATCGCGCTTTTCACGCCTACCCAGGCACAATGAGTAATGGTGAAATACCAACTAATGCCGTCTACGGTGTAGTAAACATGCTACGCAGTATGATGCGTCAGTTTGCGTCTGATCGTATTGCAGTGGTTTTTGATGCGAAGGGTAAAACCTTCCGTGACGATATGTATCCAGAATACAAAGCGAATCGTCCGCCAATGCCGGATGATCTTCGTTGCCAAATCGAGCCGTTACATAATGTGATTCGCGCAATGGGCTTGCCTTTAATTTGTGTTCCTGGCGTAGAAGCGGATGACGTCATTGGTACTTTGGCTTATCAGGCATCACAAAAAGGCATGCCAGTATTGATCAGTACCGGTGATAAAGACATGGCGCAGTTGGTGGATGACAATATCACCCTGATCAACACCATGACCAATGTTGTGATGGATCGTGAAGGTGTGATTGAAAAGTTCGGTATTCCACCGGAGTTGATCATCGATTACCTGGCGTTAATGGGCGATAAAGTCGACAACATTCCGGGTGTACCGGGCGTGGGTGATAAAACTGCAACTGCGTTGTTGCAAGGTATCGGTGGCCTGACGAAGCTTTACGAAAACTTAGATGATATTGCTCCACTGGGTTTCCGTGGTTCAAAAACCATGGCGAAGAAGCTAGTCGACAACAAAGAAAATGCAATGCTGTCGTACGAACTTGCCACTATTAAGCTCGATGTTGAACTGGAAGAAACGCCGGAATCACTGCTCAAAGCAGAACCAAGCAAAGACGAGCTGATCAAGTTATATGGTCAACTGACGTTTAAGTCTTGGCTCAATGAGCTGTTAGAAGGCGGCTCAGGCGCTGTAGAAGCGGTCGAAATGGCTGGGTCTGCACGCGCATCATCAGCTTCTTCTCATGCTGAGATGGAAACGTCAGCAGTGACGATTGATCGCAGTCAGTACGAAACCATTTTAGACGAAGCGTCTTTTAATGCTTGGTTAGAAAAACTAAAAGCCTCTGAATTGTTTGCTTTCGATACGGAAACGGACAGCCTCGACTACATGGTAGCGAATCTGGTTGGTCTCTCGTTTGCGGTAGACGAAGGCATCGCAGCTTATGTCCCTGTTGCTCATGACTACCTTGATGCACCGCAGCAGCTAGACCGCGACTGGGTGTTAGAGCAGTTAAAACCTATCTTAGAAGATGAGTCGCAAGCGAAAGTCGGCCAGAACCTGAAATACGATGCATCTGTTTTAGCTCGCTACGGCATTGAGATGAAAGGTATTAAGCACGATACCATGCTGGCTTCTTACGTATACAACAGCGTAGGCGGCAAACATGATATGGACAGCTTAGCGCTACGTTTCCTTCAGCATAGCTGCATCTCCTTTGAGCAAGTTGCAGGTAAAGGTAAAAAGCAGCTTACTTTTAATCAAATTGAACTCGATCAAGCGTCCCCATACGCAGCAGAAGATGCAGATGTGACGCTTCGTCTGCACAACCGTCTGTTTGCCAATATTGAGCAAGACGAAAAGCTGAAATCGGTGTACGAAGATATCGAAATGCCGCTTGTTCCTGTGCTTTCTCGTATCGAGCGCACTGGGGTATTGATTGATGACATGAAGCTGGGCGCTCAGTCGGTAGAAATCGCCGCTCGCCTTGAAGAGCTTGAGAAAAAAGCTTACGAAATTGCAGAGCAAGAGTTCAACATGAACTCACCAAAGCAGTTACAAGCTATCCTGTTTGAGAAAATGGGTTTACCGGTAGTGAAAAAGACACCATCTGGCACGCCTTCGACCAACGAAGAAGTCCTGCAAGAATTGGCTCTAGACTACCCATTACCAAAACTGATTCTTGAATACCGTGGTCTGGCAAAGCTGAAATCGACTTACACCGATAAACTGCCGAAGATGATTAATCCAACCACAGGACGCGTACATACGTCTTACCATCAAGCGGTAACGGCGACTGGTCGTTTGTCATCAACCGATCCAAACCTGCAAAATATTCCAATTCGTAATGAAGAAGGACGCCGTATTCGCCAGGCATTTGTTGCACCGACGGGTTACAAAATTCTGGCGGTCGACTATTCACAAATCGAACTGCGCATTATGGCTCACCTTTCTGGCGACCAGGCTCTGCTTGATGCATTCCGCGATGGTAAAGACATTCACGCAGCCACTGCCGCTGAAATCATGGGCGTGGGTATTGATCAAGTCTCTAGTGAACAGCGTCGCCGAGCGAAAGCGGTTAACTTCGGTCTTATCTATGGTATGAGTGCGTTCGGCTTAGCGAAACAGTTAGGTATCCCACGTGGAGAAGCACAAACCTACATGGATAAGTACTTCGAGCGTTACCCAGGTGTGATGCAGTATATGGAAGACACGCGCAGTGCTGCAGCCGATCAAGGTTATGTTGAAACCATCTTTGGTCGTCGTTTGCACCTACCAGAGATTAAATCTCGTAACGGGATGCGTCGTAAAGCAGCAGAACGTGCGGCGATCAATGCGCCAATGCAAGGTACAGCGGCAGACATCATCAAGAAAGCGATGTTACTTGTTGACCAATGGATTCAGGCTGAAGGTGACGGTCGAGTGAAACTTTTGATGCAAGTACACGATGAACTGGTATTTGAGGTTGAAGAGTCATCATTGTCCGAAATTGAAAGTAAAGTACAGAAATTGATGGAATCTGCAGCAGAGCTGAAAGTGCCTCTTGTTGCAGAAGCTGGCCATGGTGACAACTGGGATCAGGCTCACTAGTCATTTTTAAATCGATTTGTCTAATTTATTATGAGCCAGCGCACAAACGCTGGCTTTTTTTTACGATTAAAAAAGACATAGCAGTCTTAGGTTTGCTGTCATTTAATAAAACTTTAATGAAAAAAAACTACAAAAATTCTTTGCAATTCTGACCAATTGTTGTACATTAATACTCGTAGGGTACAGAGGTAAGATGTTCTATCTTTCAGACCTTTTGTTTCACGTTATTGGATTAGGCTGATTCAGCCGCCCCAGTCAGTTTTTGACTGGGGCGTTTTTTATTGGGCCAAAGAAAAAATATGTTAAAGAACAATTACTTATTGTTTTTTTGGCTTTTCCATCAACCTCCCCCTTTCTTTAACTCCTTACAAAACCTGACTTTTTTCTGCATTTAGCCGTTCTCTACGTCCTGTAAATTTACGCCAGTCACATTCTGATTTTTTCTCCACAGAAACTAAGTCGGTAATAATCACAGTTGTATTTATTTTAAGTTTTTGAATTTTATCATTTTTATTGTAATTGAATATGGCAGGGAGACTATAGTGGGGAAATTTGAAGGCTTTTTATGCTATTGAAATCATTTGATAGTTCAGTAATGCTTTACAGCATAATAACAACTACCAAGTTTTCTCTCCCGTTATCCCTGCCAGGAAGGTGGGGATTTTTATTTCTGTCATTTCCTTTCTTATTCGTTAGATAAACAAAAGCCCCACCAACGGGTTGGCAGGGCTATCGCAAAAATTTAACAAGAATTGTTAATTATTCTTCATTGCTCTCTGGCGTTTCTAATTCGTCTTCTTCAATCAGATGTGCCAGTGCAGGCGCAAACCAGGTGTCCAGTTTGGTACGCAGCTGATCAACACCTAAACCTTTCAGAGACGAAAATACGTCCACGTCTACATCACCACCGAAAGTTTCAACTTGCTTACGAATTTTCAGTAGCGTCTGTTTACGGGCACCGCTTTTCAGTTTGTCTGCTTTGGTCAGCAGCACTTGCACTGGAATACGGCTGTCGATAGCCCAGAAAATCATTTGCTGGTCGAGATCTTTCATTGGGTGACGGATGTCCATCAGAACCACTAAGCCTTTTAGACACTCGCGTTTCTGAAGGTATTCGCCCAAAGATTTCTGCCATTTGTTCTTCATCTCAACTGGGACTTGAGCAAAGCCGTATCCCGGTAGATCGACGATATGACAACCTTCTTCTACCTTGAAAAGGTTGATCAACTGGGTACGACCCGGTGTCTTTGATGTCTTGGCTAAGCTTTTTTGGTTAGTCAGACGGTTAAGTGCACTCGATTTACCAGCGTTTGAGCGTCCTGCAAACGCAATCTCGACACCTTCGTCCTCCGGCAAGTGGCGAATATCGGGTGCGCTGGTGATGAAATGCGTATTTTGGTAATGAATTTTTACGCTCACTGTTAACTCCATCTCGACTTTGTGTAGTCGATTGATTACTTTTTTGTGAAATTGTGTAAAATAACCGTGCTCGGCATGAGGTCGCCTATTGTACCATGAGTGTACACGGTATGTTCACATTCCGTGGTACTGGAAGCTTGATAATTATAATGGAATGTCATGAAGAAATTAGCGCTAATTTTGAGTGTTTTAGCCAGCTGCTCAGTATGGGCCCAAGGTAGTATTGAGGCTGGTAAAGCAAAATCACAAACCTGTGTCGCCTGTCATGGTGCAGATGGCAACAGTGCAATCGCAATGTACCCTAAACTCGCTGGTCAACACGCTAAGTATCTTGAAAAACAGTTGCAAGATCTTAAGTTAGGTATGACAAGCGGTGGTAAGCAAGGTCGTTACGATCCCGTCATGAGTGGTATGGCAATGCCGCTAAGTGATGAAGACATCGCAGATCTATCCGCATACTTTGCGTCTCTGCCAACGTCAGAGAACTCAACACCTGAAAACGTTGTTGAGAAAGGCAAAGTGCTTTACACCGCTGGTGATGCTGAGCGTGGTCTAACTGCATGTATTGCATGTCACGGTGCTCGTGGTAACGGTACTGAGCTTTCAGGTTTCCCTAAAATTTCTGGTCAGCATGCTGACTACATCAAAGCTCAGCTTACTAAATTCCGTGATGGTAGCCGTGGTAACGATATGAATGCCATGATGCGTGATATCGCGAAGAAGATGACAGATGAAGATATTGAAGTTCTGTCGCAATATGTTGGCGGTCTGCACTGATAACTGATAACCCTACATAGTTCGAGCAATGTTATTCAAAAATGCCCCGGCGAATTCGTCGGGGCATTTTTGTTGGTGACTTAGCTCACACCAGAGGTAAGTGGCTAAATAGATATCTAGCTCGGTAGCTTGTAAGACATTTGCCATACTTGTTGTTTCCTTTTTCTCTTCGGTTAACCTTAAGATTATGATTAGTAATATCTTTTGTTGGTAACAGGAAAAATTCTGTAGTTTTTTTCTGTGCTCGGCTTGTCGCAAGGTTTGATCGGCGTAAAGTAGAAGCTGTTCACAGGGGGGTGAGCAAAGGGAAATTTAGACCAAGGTTTCGGTCTCAGGGATTCAAGCTAGGGATGCTTGGTTGTTGCAAAAGGACTTGGGTAGGCAGGGAGCCTGCCGGATAAGGATGGTCATCTCGTCTGACGGTTAAGACAGTGAAAAGGATCAGGCACAGGAAGTTGCCCAGAAGACAGGAAGTTAATGGATAGCCAAAATTCATCAGGAAGATGAAAAACAACACTTTTTGGCAAGGAAAGCTCGAAAAACAAAAGGATTATTGGTGCACTCAATGCGTGCAACACAGTTTCGCCACATAAGATGGCATTAGGAAGCGGCAGTTTAACTGTCGCTTTTTTTATTTCTTTCACAATAAATTCGACGTCGAAATTCTCTCAGGAGATGATGTCGCATCAGAATCAGAGTTTTTTAGTAAAAACTGCTGAAAAAATGTTCAGTAACACTCCAATCTGAGTTCAGTTTCTGGTATGTTTCGCATCCCTGTTTGAGGAAGTCAGCATGCATACCTGTCCTTTATGCCACAATCAGCACACTCACCATTATTTTGAAGATAAGCGTCGCGAGTATCTTCAATGTGAACAGTGCCGTTTGGTGTTTGTAAATCCAGACCAACGTTTGGATGCAGATACCGAAAAAGCTCACTATGATTTGCATGAGAACAATCCCGAAGATATGGGATACAGACGCTTTTTGTCGCGAATAACTGATCCAATGACAGAGCGAATTTCTCCACAATCGAACGGAATCGACTTTGGTTGTGGTCCGGGCCCGACACTTTCTCTGATGTTAGAAGAAACGGGCCACAGCATGGCGTTATATGATCTTTATTACCACCCTGATACATCGGTGCTAGAAAAGCAGTATGACTTCATGACAGCAACAGAGGTGA
This sequence comes from Allocatenococcus thiocycli, assembly GCF_921292965.1. Lineage (NCBI taxonomy): Bacteria > Pseudomonadati > Pseudomonadota > Gammaproteobacteria > Vibrionales > Vibrionaceae > Allocatenococcus > Allocatenococcus thiocycli. The sequence goes on along the minus strand of NZ_CAKLCK010000041.1, from coordinate 122,731 downwards.
TTGAACACCTCTACCACCCAGATATGGTGTGGAAGCAATGGTTGAATTTAGTTAAGCCAGGGGGCTGGATTGGCCTGATGACAAAAATGGTCATCGACGCAGAGGCTTTCAAATCGTGGCATTATAAGAACGACCCAACGCATGTGGTGTTTTTTAGCCGTGAGACGTTCCAGTTCCTAGCTGAGCGGGATAAGCTCGAACTTGAATTTATTGGTAATGATGTAATTTTACTGAGGAAGACCCAGTAATGAGCCGTAGTAAAAAATCTAGAAAGCCGGGTGCCGCAGGCGCACCTGATATTATTGTCACTCGTAACCGTACTGAATCAGACGTGGAAGGCCGTTTACGTAAGCGTGCGAAAAAGCGCAAAGGTTTGAAAACGGGTAACCGTAATTCAGACGCGAATGAGCAGAAGCAACGCGCCGCTGCACAAAATCGTGACCCACGTTTAGGCAGCAAGAAGAAGATCCCTCTGATTGTTGAGCCAGCGAAGAAGATGACCAAGCAAGAGCGTCGTCTGTCTGCAGAACAAGAGCTGGAGATGCTGGAAAACGATGCACAATTGAATGTGTTGTTGGATCGTATCGAAGCAGGTGAGAATCTGGGTACTGGTCTACAAAAATACGTAGACGAGAAGCTGGATCGCATCGAGAAGTTGATGGACCAACTTGGTCTGTTAGAACCTGAAGAAGAAGAGGACTTTACTGCTCCTGCTGCGAAAGGTTCTCGTAATGACGATGATCTTCTTGCGGATTTTGATGATATCAACTTTGACGACTACAAAGGATAATTAAGCGATGAACGTAACCTTATTAGCAATTGCAGGGGCGGTGATCATTATCGCTCTGGCTTCTTATGCAGGTTACCTTCTGCTTCAATTGAAAAAGCAAAAGGAATTGCAGCTGAAGCATCAAAAACTGGCGATTGATAAACGTAACGCCAACATTTTTGAGAACGTGCATACCTTGTGTCAGGCAGGCATTCAAGGCCAGTGCGATTTGTCGGAAATCAGTATTCGTGTCTACTGCATCATGGATTATGTTCAGGGTGAAGACCGCATTGATTTCGACAAAACGTATCCTGCAATTTCTGAGCTTTACCATATTGTGAAAGATATGGCGCGCGGTGAAGATCGCCAGCAACTAGCCAAAAAAGAGCGTATGCAGCAGAATCTGACTCGTCAGAAAGCGGAAAGTCGCTTAACCGAGTCGATCGTTAAAGAGCTCGAATTGTTGAAGAAAAACGTCCAGCCACTGAATAATCAAATTAATATTCAGATGATCTAGTCACCAGAACGTTACTTGATTGCTTGAGTCAGTAATTTCACCCCAGTTATGCTCTTGTGGCAGCTGGGGTTATCGTGATCACGCTAGCACTTCTTTGGTTTTATAATTAAAAAGCCAAAAGGTATTACCGCGGTTATCTTTGTCGTGTGGCAAAATAAGCAGCTCTGAATATTGGGTGACGGCTTTCGTTGCCCTAACATTTAACGGAAAGTACCACCATGTCGAATCAACACACTGAATCGAAACAACAAATCGTTTGGGATCAAGCAGTATTGGATAAGTACAACTATTCCGGTCCTCGCTATACGTCGTACCCGACAGCATTGGAGTTTCACGAAGCATTTACTATCTCTGATTATGATATGGCATGTGCTCAGTACCCTGATCGGCCGTTATCGTTATACATCCATATTCCGTTCTGTCACAAGCTTTGTTACTACTGTGGTTGTAATAAGGTGATTACTCGTCACTCGCATAAAGCCGATGAGTACCTCGATGTTCTAGAGCACGAAATTCGTCAACGTGCCTCTTTGCTGGTGGGCAGAACCGTAACGCAACTGCATTTTGGTGGTGGTACACCAACGTTCCTATCTGAAAAACAGATCACACGTGTGATGAACCTGCTTCGCCAGGAATTTTTCTTCAGTGATGATGCCGAAATCAGCATTGAAGTTGACCCGCGAGAAATTGAGCTCACTATGCTGGATCACCTGCGCAGCGAAGGTTTTAACCGCTTAAGTATCGGTGTTCAGGACTTTAACAAAGAAGTGCAGAAACTGGTTAACCGTGAGCAGGATGAAACGTTCATTTTTGATATGGTGGCACGTGCGAAAGACTTGGGCTTCCGCTCGACAAACCTGGATTTAATCTACGGCTTACCGAAGCAGACCAAAGAGTCTTTTGCTAAGACATTGGAACAAGTACTTGAAATGTCGCCGGGTCGTCTGTCGGTATTTAACTACGCCCACATGCCGCAACTGTTTGCCGCTCAGCGTAAGATTAAAGATGAAGACCTGCCTCAAGTCGAAGAAAAGATGGCGATTTTGCAAGATACCATCGCAACGTTAACCGATGCGGGTTACCAGTTTATCGGTATGGATCACTTTGCTAAACCTGATGATGAACTTGCGGTTGCCCAGCGAGAAGGTGTGTTGCATCGCAACTTCCAGGGTTATACCACACAGGGTGAGTGTGACTTAGTTGGCTTTGGCGTGTCGGCGATTTCGATGATTGGTGACGCCTACGCGCAAAACCAAAAAGAGTTGAAGAAATACTACGCTCAGGTGAATGACCTGCGTCATGCGCTTTGGAAAGGCGTCTCGCTGGATGCGGATGACTTACTACGCCGCGAAGTAATTAAGCAACTGATCTGTAACTTTAAACTGGATAAAAAAGCCATTGAGTCGGAGTTTAAGGTTAAGTTTAATCAGTACTTCAAAGAAGACTTGGAGCTGTTACAAACCTTCATTAATGATGAGCTGGTCGAAGTGGATGACAACGAAATTCGTGTCACTTTACGCGGTCGCCTGCTTATCCGTAACATCTGTATGAGTTTCGATAAGTACCTCCGTGCAAAGGCTCGTCAGCAGCAGTTCTCTCGAGTGATTTAGAATTCGAGAGATTCCGAATAAAAAAATGCCAGCAAATGCTGGCATTTTTTTATGATTTTTCGCGGAATTAAACGCGATGTTTAACTTTTTCTTTCAGCTCTGCTTTTTCAGAGTCTGACAAGAATGCCAACTCAAGGCCATTGATTTGCGCTTGGCGAATCTGTTCTTGGCTTAAACCTGCAGCTGGTGCTGCAACTTCGTATTCGTAAGGCAGTTCAATACCTTCAACCGCTGGGTCATCGGTGTTTAGACATGCAAGAACACCATGTTCAAGGAACTGTTTTAGCGGGTGATTCGCAAGAGAAGCAACGGTGCTGGTCTGAATGTTCGATGTCAGGCAAGATTCAATACCAATGCGGTTTTCTGCTAGGTAATCCATCAATTTTGGATCTTCAATCGCTTTCACACCGTGACCGATACGCGTTGCACCTAACGTGTTGATTGCTTGCCACATACTTTCTGCACCAGCAGCCTCGCCAGCGTGAACCGTCACGTGAAGACCCGCGTCTCGCACTTGTTTAAAGTGAGAAACAAAACGATCACCTGGTTGACCTAGCTCGTCACCTGCAAGGTCAACTGCCACAATGTGGTCTTTCTGACTAAGGATACCGTCTAATTCCTGCTGGCAAGCATCGATACCGAATGTACGGCTCATGATGCCAATCAGATTAGCTTTGACACCGAAATCACGCATACCAGCCTGAACACCATCGACGACCGCTTCAACGACACCGGCTACTGGCAGGTTGTGCTTCATTGCCATGTAGTAAGGCGAGAAACGCAATTCCGCGTAATCAATTTGAGCATTCAGCGCATCTTCCACGTTTTCATACGCAACACGACGACACGCGTCTAGATCACCCAGTACCGCTACGCCCCAATCAAGCTTTGAAAGGAAAGCAACGAGAGAAGGCTCTGCTTCGACAATCTGAACGTGTGGCGTAAGAGATTCAACGTCGTACGCAGGCAGAGTCATCCCAAATTTTTGGCCAAGATCTAGAATGGTCTGGGTACGGATGTTGCCGTCAAGGTGGCGATGCAAATCGGTAAGAGGAAGGTTCTTAGTTATCATTGTGTTGATCCGGATAGTTATGAACTGGAACAAGGCCCAAACATCATCTGTGACAATACATTGGGAAGATTTGCAATTAAGTATAATTAACAGTTTGGTTGATTGTCAGTAGAGCGTGACCAGGAATTCAACGATTCTCGCTCTTTTCTACTCCATGTTAACTAAATGTGTTGGCCATTCTTCCAGTGGCATAGGTCGGCTGTAATAAAATCCCTGCACCTGATGGCAGCCTATTGAACGAAGCAGTTGGGCTTGAGAGGCGTTTTCTACCCCTTCAGCTACAACGCTGGTTTTAAGCCCTGCCGTTATATTAAGCACGGCTGCAACTACAGAACGCTCTAGATTCTCTTGGTTTAATTGGTTTACGAACGTGCGATCGATTTTCAGACATGTAAAGGGCAGGGTATGCAGATAGCCCAGAGACGAGTAGCCTGTACCGAAATCATCTATCGCGATGCCTATACCCATATCGCGTAGTTTTGTCATGTTATCTAGCGTTGTCGGGCCGCTATCGATGATGCGTGATTCAGTGATCTCCAGAGTCAGGTTACTGGCTGGGAGTTTAGTTATTGTCAGCACACGCGTGACGCTATCGACAAAGTCCGGACAGGAAATTTGGTTAACCGAGATATTTACATGCAGTTGGAAGTCTGATGGCCACTGCTTATTTTCTATGGCGTTGTAGGTATCGCGACAGGCTTGTAACAGAATCTGTTGACCAATCGCTTTGATCATCCCGCTCTCTTCTGCGATGGGAATAAAATCCAACGGTGAAACCATGTCTGACTCACTCTGCCAGCGCGCCAGAGCTTCGGCACCACAGGTATTGCCAGTTGCCAAGTCGATAATCGGCTGATAATGCGGAATGAACTCTCGGTTTTCCACTCCGGTTTGAATCTTAGTCAGCATCTGAGTGCGGAATTTAGAGGCACTGGCGAGTTCAGGGCTGTAATGGCAAACATTTGTGAGAGAATCTTGTTTGGCGTAACTCAGTGCAATGCTCGCATTACGTAACCATAAAGACATATCTTCGCCTTGCTTGCTTTGCACAATACCAAGCGAGATTTTCATGATGACGGCTTCTTCTTGCGTGATGAACGGAGTCGCAAAGAGTTGCTGTAAACGACGCTCTATGAGCCGAACGTCATTGCTGTTGTGTACATTGGATACAAAAATGGCGAACTCGTCTCCACCGATCCTGGCCAGCAAAGTATCATCTTGAAATTGTTGTTTCAGCCTTTCCGCTATGTCTATCAGTAGTTGATCGCCATTGTGGTGGCCGACACTGTCATTTATGTCCCTAAATCGGTTGATGCCGAGCAAAAATAGCGTTCCGTTGCAGAGGCAGCGTTGCTGAGTACACATTTCTACTAACCCTTGGCGGCTGTATAAACGTGTAAGTGAGTCATAAACCAACTGCTCTCGTAATGCGGTAAATGATGCTTTTAAATTTGCGGTCATTTCATTAAATGCCTGAACAAGCACCGTGGTCTCATACACATAGTCCGGCTTGGGCAAGCTGCTGTTCCAATCGCCCTTAGCCAACTGGAGTGCAGCAGCAGCAGTGGTATTAATTGGCTTTGTGATGCGATTGAAAATGACCCAGCAGATCGCAATGCCGATTAAGCTGACAATGATGCCCACAAGCCAGCTTTTTTCCTGACTGTCTGGCAGCACACCGAGCAATTCTGCCTCAGAGATAGAGGTACCGATAAACCATTTAATCCCGTTGGGGTCTTCATAGGGTGTGAGTCGGCTGAAGATACGTTGTCCGTTGTGGTCAAAGACAAAGGTAAAAGTTTGCGTGGTGTGGGAAAGATCGAATGAGCGGACCCGAGTGGCGCTGGATTGAATGATTGGATTGGTGCTCTCAGAGGCCAATAAACGCTGTCCTTTATCGGAGAAGCGTGTGCCCCACGATATGACACTGCCGGATTCGGAGTGTGCGACCAAGCGATGCTCCTGATCCATGATAAAGACAGAGGCTTTTGTCTTTTGTGCTACTTCGCGTAGAAACTTGTTAAAGGTATTCAGCCGGACATCGGCGACCAATACTCCCGCCAACTCTTGTTTAAGATACACTGGTGCCATCGCTGACAAAGTAATCTCTTGGCGTTCATCAGAGTTACTATAAATTTCTGACCACATTGGTCTTTGGTTTGTGGCTACCGGTTGGTACCAAGGGCGGTTGCGCGGGTCATAAGAAGTAATGACTGAACGAATATCGTCACTGATCAGACTGGTTTCGTAGATTACCAGATCACCACCGGTTTGTTGGCTTTGAAGCATTAAAGTGTAGTTGCCAGAAGGCTCCAGACGAAAACCGGTAAAGTCGCCACTTTCAGAGCCAAAGGCTATCACATCCAGCTGTGGGATAGACTCTGAAAGGGTCTCAAACGTGCTCAGTAAGTAGGTTTGGATCTCATGGGAATCGATAGGGTGGAAGAGGTTGTGATGATTCACACTATGGGCGAGTGTTGTCACGGCAGCCAGAGGCTCATTTAGAAAACAGTTAAGATGCTCGTGGACACTCTCGGTCAAAACCGACAGTTGTTTATCACTGATATCGGTCACCACCGTTTCGTAGTTCTGCTTTTGGACATAGACCATTACACTGATAGCCAATAAGAAAATCATCACAAATGGGATGAGTACAGCGGTACGTAGTGTAATTTGAGTCGTAGCAGTAGACATTGTCTAATCACAAAAGGGTGGTGCGCCATATTGTACTGATACGTTTATTAATACTAGATGACAGCTATGCTGTATTATTAATCAAAGTGTCAGTACAACTCCTTTAATTTTCTGGTGAGCGTATTACGTCCCCAGCCTAATACTTTAGCGGCATCTTGCTTGTGACCTTTAGTGTGTTCTAACGCAGCTTCCAATAAAATGCGTTCAAATTCTGGTAATGCGTAAGAAAGCAGTTCTTTATCGCCTGCTGCTAATGATTGACGTGCCCAGTCCGCCAATTGTTCTTGCCAGCTGCCTTGCGTAGAGTCTGAGATAGTTTTCTTTTCTTGCAGCAGTTCTGAAGGCAGGTCGTTGGGTAATACTTCACTACCGCTAGCCATAACGGTCAACCAACGACAAATGTTCTCCAACTGACGCACGTTGCCCGGCCAGTCCAATCGGTTGAGAATTTCTACGGTAGAAGGATGCAGTGTTTTGGTTTCAACGCCAAGCTCGTCTGCGGCACGCAGCAGGAAGTGCTGAGTCAGTTTCTCTATGTCTTGCTTACGTTCACGAAGTGCTGGAATTTGTACCCGAATAACGTTCAAGCGGTGGAACAAGTCCTCACGGAAATCACCCTCATGTACCAGTCTTTCCAGGTTTTGGTGAGTTGCGGCAACGATACGGACATCGACACTGATTGGCGAGTGACCACCGACACGATAGAACTGACCATCAGCGAGAACGCGTAGTAAACGAGTCTGGATATCCAATGGCATATCACCGATTTCATCCAAAAATAACGTACCGCCATTCGCTTGTTCGAATCGGCCTTGGCGAACATTGTTCGCGCCGGTAAACGCTCCCTTTTCATGGCCAAACAGTTCGGATTCGATCAGGTCTTTCGGGATTGCTGCCATGTTAAGTGCAATGAAAGGTTTGCTGGCTCGAGGGCTATGTCGATGCAGCGCGTGAGCCACAAGCTCCTTACCGGTACCAGACTCACCATTGATCAATACTGAAATTGAAGAGCGGGAAAGGCGGCCAATCGCGCGAAACACTTCCTGCATCGCTGGTGCTTCACCGATGATTTCTGGTGTTTCGGCAGGGATATCTTCTGGTGATATCTGCACTCGTTTATTTTCATGACTGTGAGCGATAGCGCGCTCGACTAAAGTCAGGGTTTCATCGATATCAAACGGTTTTGGCAGGTATTCAAATGCGCCTTTTTGATACGCATTAACTGCCGCGTCCAGATCGGAGTGAGCGGTCATAATGATGACTGGCAAGTCCGGGTAGTCGCGCTGAACTTGTTTGAGAAGCTCAAGGCCATCAATGCCCGGCATACGTATATCTGAAACCAGAACGTCAGGAACTTCGCGTTCTAGTGCCATTAATACGCTTTCCCCATCAGCGTAGGTTTCGCACTTAATATTGGCTGAAGAAAGGGTTTTTTCCATCACCCAGCGAATTGAACTGTCGTCATCAACGACCCAAACATATCCTTTACTCATCTACTAGTCCTTGCAGCAAAACCGTAAAACTGACCCAAAGCTAAACTTGGTCAGATCGGCAAATAAATTGTGAAATTGGTGTGGCCAGGCCAGCTCTCAACATCGATTTTTCCGTTGTGCTGGTCGATCAAATTCTGTGAAATAGACAGTCCGAGTCCGGTACCGCCTTCTCGGCCACTGACCATTGGGTAAAACAGCGTATCTTGTAATTCAGGTTGAATGCCCGGTCCGTTATCGGTGATCTCAATACGCGCGGCTAATTTACAGCGCTTACCATGAATATTTGCTTGGTGCACTGTTCTGGTGCGAATGGTGATCTTGCCGTGCTCTTGAGACGCCAGAATTTGTGCTGCGTTGCTGACGATGTTCAGCATTGCTTGCTCTATTTGGTCTGCATCCATCAAAATCTCAGGCAGGCTTGGGTCATAATCTCGCTCGATAGTGATAGAGTTTTGCGACTCCAGTTCGACCAATTGGCGGACTTTTTCCAGAACCTGATGGAGATTTTCTTGTGTCTTTTTACCTGGCTTTTGAGGGCCAAGCAGGCGATCGACTAAGGCCCTCAATCGATCGGCTTGTTCGATAATAATATGGGTGTATTCCGTTAAGGATGGATCTGGCAACATCTTTTCCAGTAGCTGTGCTGCCCCCCGCAACCCACCTAATGGATTTTTAATTTCATGCGCCAGACCACGCACAAGAAGCTTGGCTGCTTGTTGTTGTGCGTGTTGGTTGAGCTCCTGCGTGAGGCGGCGTTGCTGGTCGATCTTTCGCATTTCGACCAAAAGCATAAGCTGCTTTTCCCAGGTTATCGGGCTCACCGTCACTTCCAGCATCAAAGGCTTTCCGTCGACAATGAAAGTGACATCGCTGTCGGTGATACTTTGGCCACTTTGCAGAGGCTGAGTGAGCAGCGCCAAATCCATCGAGGCATGTTGGATAAGCTGAGACAACGACTGCTCGATGATGCGTTTAGCACTTTGTGAAAACAACAGCTCCGCTGCTGGGTTGGCATAACGGATCGCCAACCCATCATCGAGAATCAGCGTTGCTGTAACCATATTGTTGAGAATGGCACTTGGAAGATTGGTATCCACATTATGTCCTTGTTTGCGTTAAGATCGTGCGACGCACAATAATGGTGCAATAGAACATTGAGTATGGCCAATAAAACTAAGAAGAAAAAGTGAAAAGCTTCATTGTGATGCTAAATTTTCACCAAAAATTCTACTTTGCCCCGTTTACGGTCGGCTTGATACTTGCTCTGTGTAAATGCACCGTTATAGGGCTAGATGATGCAATAAGCTTGCCGCTTCGTTTAGCATGAACTGAAAGAGTGTGAGTCCCTCGGTCAATATCACTTAACTGCCAATTTAGGTGCGTTTGGGGTGCCCCATAAGGGTTACCGTCGAGCAGAAGTTGTAGCTGTTCACCAATACCGAGCTTACGGTTTGCTTCAAGCTGAATATCAATTAGCCCACGATTGCTGCGTAATGTTGCATCATGTGTCGGGCTGAGCATGGTGAGCTGTAAAGGTTGGGGTTTTTCAGGTTGAGTCTGAGGCGCGTCCTGTGATTCGTCTGGCGTTTTATTCACTTGTGGTGCAAGCGATTCGGTACTTTCGACTTCAGGCGCTGGAGGTGAGGCTTCCAAGTTAGGTAGAGCGATGGCCTTTGCACCCTGACGAGGCGTGTCACTGAAGTGAATCACGCCATCTTTATCAACCCAGGTATAGGCAACTTGTGCAATTACGGGGGTATTCCATGCACTGCTGAGAGCGCACAGGAGTGTAATAAGCTGAACTTTCATGGCTCACCTTCTTTTGACTGATATTTTCACGTTTAGGTTACGGAGTCCCTTGTTTCACATAATAAGAGTCTCTGCGTATTGTAATTATTTCCTCATGTTAAACGGCGATTCTTGACTGACGAATACAAAAAAGGCCCACCTGCGAGGCGAGCCTAATATTTTGCTACTGTGTTTACATGTTACACAGTCTGAACCTTATACAGAGTAGTAAAGTTCGAATTCAAGTGGGTGAGTCGCCATGTTGATGCGCTCAACGTCTTTTGACTTAAGTGCGATGTAAGAATCGATAAAGTCATCAGAGAATACGCCGCCAGCTGTTAGGAACTCACGATCTTCGTTTAGTGCATTAAGCGCTACTTCTAGAGACTCAGCAACTTTTGGAATCTCAGCCGCTTCTTCTGCTGGAAGATCGTAAAGGTCTTTATCCATCGCTTCGCCTGGGTGGATCTTGTTCTTGATACCGTCAAGACCAGCCATTAGTAGAGAAGCAAACGCTAGGTATGGGTTCGCTGCTGGATCTGGGAAGCGAGCTTCGATACGACGCGCTTTCGGGCTTGGTACCACTGGGATACGGATAGAAGCAGAACGGTTACGTGCAGAGTAAGCAAGCATAACTGGTGCTTCGAAGCCTGGTACAAGACGCTTGTACGAGTTAGTTGATGGGTTAGCAAATGCGTTGATTGCGCGAGCGTGCTTGATGATACCGCCGATGTAGTAAAGTGCAGTTTCAGATAGGCCGCCGTACTTGTCACCAGCGAATAGGTTTACACCGTCTTTCGCTAGAGATTGGTGAACGTGCATACCAGAACCGTTGTCGCCAACTAGTGGTTTAGGCATGAATGTCGCTGTTTTGCCAAATGCGTGAGCAACGTTGTGAACAACGTACTTGTAGATTTGGATCTCGTCAGCTTTAGTTGTTAGCGTGTTGAAACGAGTCGCGATTTCGTTCTGACCAGCAGTTGCAACTTCGTGGTGGTGCGCTTCAACAACTAGACCCATTTCTTCCATGATTAGACACATTGCAGAACGGATGTCTTGAGATGAGTCAACTGGAGCTACTGGGAAGTAACCGCCTTTAACGCCAGGACGGTGACCTTTGTTACCGCCTTCGATTTCAGAACCTGTGTTCCACGCTGCTTCTACGTCGTCAATCTTGAAGAAAGAACCTGACATGTCGTTCGAGTATTTAACGTCGTCAAATAGGAAGAACTCTGGCTCTGGACCAACAAGAACTGTGTCTGCGATACCAGTTGCACGCATGTAATCTTCAGCGCGTTTTGCGATAGAGCGTGGGTCACGGTCGTAACCTTGCATAGTTGCAGGCTCAAGGATGTCACAACGAATGTTTAGCGTTGCATCTTCAGTAAATGGGTCAAGAACTGCAGAGGCAGCGTCTGGCATCATTACCATGTCTGACTCGTTGATACCTTTCCAGCCAGCAACTGATGAACCATCGAACATTTTACCTTCTTCGAAGAAGTCTGCGTCGATTTGGTGAGCAGGAATCGAAATGTGCTGCTCTTTACCTTTTGTATCTGTGAAGCGTAGGTCAACAAACTTAACTTCGTTTTCTTGGATCAGCGATAGAACGTTTTCTACTGACATCTTGGATAACCTCCAGTGTTAAATAAGCGGTAAAAGCTCGATTTAGGAACTATTCTTTAAATGTGAAATTCGGCATTGATTAATCAAACTAAACTTTCATTAACCGATGCTGTTTTTTCTAAAGCTAGAACCGTGCCAAAAAAAATATTCCATTAATTTCAATGGATTGTGTTTTCGGATACTAGTTTGGTGCAAATCATTGCACCATAATGATCCTTATCTGCACCTTGGTGGTGCAATTTATTTTTATTGCACCACGATGTGACAGCCACATCGCTTATTCAGCCCATTTTTTAAGCAATAGTCAATTTGTATTGAACGTTGAAGTAAAGAAAGTTCACTTCACGGCACCGCTTAGAAGACGAAAGCGTGCATTAAGCGTATAAATCGCAGAAATGCTCGGGAGTAGATCACATATTTCTAGGCTTTTTGCTAAAATCTGGTACATTATGGCCGTTTTTTTAATCAGCAAATGTCGCCAGAGAGCACCCGTTCTTAGCGTGGTGGCATTTCATCTATCTAAGTGAATCAATATCCATGGCTACTCCACAGATTGATAAATTAAGAAATATCGCGATTATCGCGCACGTTGACCACGGTAAAACAACGCTGGTTGACAAGCTGCTACAACAATCAGGCACGCTTGAGTCTCGCGGTGAAGCTGAAGAGCGAGTCATGGACTCGAACGACATCGAGAAAGAGCGCGGTATTACCATTCTTGCTAAAAACACAGCAATTAACTGGAACGATTACCGTATCAACATCGTAGATACTCCGGGACACGCGGACTTCGGTGGTGAAGTAGAACGTATCATGTCGATGGTAGACTCTGTACTACTTATCGTTGACGCAGTTGACGGTCCAATGCCGCAAACTCGTTTCGTAACGCAAAAAGCGTTTGCTCATGGTCTTAAGCCAATCGTTGTAATCAACAAGATCGACCGTCCTGGTGCGCGTCCTGACTGGGTTATGGACCAAGTGTTCGACCTATTCGACAACCTAGGCGCAACTGATGACCAGCTAGACTTTAAAGTGGTTTACGCATCAGCACTTAACGGTTGGGCTTCTCTAGAAGAAGGCGAAACTGGCGAGAACATGGAACCACTATTCCAAACTATCGTTGATGTTGTTGACGCGCCAAATGTTGACCTAGACGGTCCACTACAGATGCAAGTTTCTCAGCTTGACTACAGCTCTTACGTTGGTGTTATCGGTGTTGCTCGTGTAACTCGTGGTAGCGTTAAGCCAAACCAACAAGTAACAGTTATCGGTGCAGACGGTAAAACTCGCAACGGTAAAGTTGGTACAGTAATGGGCTACCTTGGCCTAGAGCGTCACGACATTGAGCAAGCTAACGCGGGTGATATCATCGCAATTACTGGTCTTGGCGAGCTAAAAATCTCTGACACTATCTGTGCTCAAAACTCGGTAGAAGCGCTACCTGCACTTTCTGTTGATGAACCAACAGTAACGATGACGTTCCAGGTAAACACGTCTCCATTCGCGGGTAAAGAAGGTAAGTTCGTAACTTCACGTAACATCCTTGAGCGTCTAGAGAAGGAACTGGTACACAACGTTGCACTACGCGTAGAGCAAACTGACGATCCAGATAAATTCCGCGTATCAGGCCGTGGTGAACTTCACCTGTCTATCCTGATCGAAAACATGCGTCGTGAAGGCTTTGAGCTAGCGGTATCTCGTCCAGAAGTAATCATCAAAGAAGAAGATGGTCAGTTGATGGAACCGTTCGAAACGGTAACTATCGACGTAATGGAAGAGCACCAAGGCGGCATCATGGAGAACATCGGCCTACGTAAAGGTGAGCTGAAAGACATGTCTCCAGATGGTAAAGGCCGTGTACGTATGGACTTCGTTATGCCATCTCGCGGTCTGATCGGTTTCCAAACTGAGTTCATGACGCTGACTTCAGGTTCTGGTCTTCTTTACCATACGTTTGATCACTACGGCCCTCACAAAGGCGGTAACATTGGTCAGCGTGTGAACGGTGTACTAATCGCGAACGCGATGGGTAAAGCGCTAACAAACGCACTGTTTAACCTTCAAGAGCGTGGTCGCCTATTCATCGGTCACGGTGTAGAAGTTTACGAAGGCATGGTTATCGGTATTCACAGCCGCGACAACGACCTTACAGTAAACGCACTGAAAGGTAAGCAGCTAACTAACGTTCGTGCTTCTGGTACTGATGACGCACAGGTTCTTACTCCGCCAATCAAGATGACTCTTGAGCAAGCACTAGAATTCATCGATGATGACGAACTAGTAGAAGTAACGCCTGAAAGCATCCGTATCCGTAAGAAGTTCCTAACGGAAAGCGATCGTAAGCGTGCTTCACGTTCAGCGAAATAATCTGCTGTAACGTTTAAGTTAATAAGAAGCCCCGAGTTATGCTCGGGGCTTTTTGTATTCAGGGAAAGGAAAGACTTTGATGAAACCGATTGTGATTACGGGTGGTCCAGGCGCTGGCAAAACGACGTTATTGAACGCTTTGGGTGAGCAGGGCTTTGCAACTTTCGCCGAAAGCTCTCGCACCATAATAGAGCAACAAAGCCAGTTGGAAGGCGGTATCTTACCTTGGAACAACTTACCTGAGTTTGCCAGATTGTGCCTTGAGCTCATGAGTGAGCAGAAACAGCAGGCGCAGAGTCACGAAGTGGCATTTGTTGATCGCGCGATTCCAGACATCATTGCTTACCTGCGAGTTGGCGATTGTGATGTAGACTTAGACTTTGTGACAGAAAGTGCTGGGTACCATAGTCAGGTGCTGACTTGTCGACCTGAAGCCTCGATTTATGTGCAGGATGAAGTGCGTCCCCACAGTTTTGAAGAGGCACTGGTAATCCATCAAACCCTAGTTGCCACCTACGCTGAGCTTGGTTATCAGGTGGTTGAAGTGCCATGGGGAACGGTAGAGGAGAGGGTAAGGTTTGTTCGACGGGTGACCGGTTTAGTAAGGCAGGAAGAAAGCGAACACCTCTCCACGTAGAGAGGTGTTAAATTCGGGTAGGTTATTTTTGGTTTAGCTTTTGCAGGAACTTGTCTGATTCCGCTATCGCTGCATTCATCTGTTTGATGGCATATTGAATGTCTTGCTCTAGATTCGAGAATTCACCTCGTAGAGAGCCAATTGCGCTCGCATTTAAGTTATGTTTTAAATACAAGGTGTTGTCACGTAATGTATTGAGAACTGGCGTCATCTTTTGTTCAGCTCGCTTCATCGCACTGAGCATGGTTTTGTAAGACGCCTTGGTATCACGCAATTTCTGTTCACTTGAACGACGCAGTTTTGCACTGGTGTACAGGTCGAGTTCGTCCTGCCATTCGTCAAAGAGTGCATCTGATACATCTTCGATAGCAGCGATACGATCGCGGACATCTTGCGCCGCTTTCTCACTGTCTTCATATTTGTCGTTTATGTTGTTGTAAACGTCTTCCTGCTCACCACCATCAAAGTTGGTCAGAGCGGATAGCGCCTCAAGCGCACTGGTGAACTCTTCTTGAGCGTCTTGTTGAGATTCTTTGGCGTCTTCAACGCGATCGACCATGATGTCGCGTTTATGGTATCCCACTTGTTCCATTGCTGAATAATATGCAGACTGACACCCTGTTAAAGTAAAAATTGATAGTACAATTGCTAATAAATAAGGCATTTTTTATGTCCCAGATGCTAATTATGAGATGAACTATGAACCAGTTATCAGAGAGTTACAAGGCGAGATTGAGCAATCTATTGCCAAGTTGCGTCGCTTTCTTTAAGTATCTTCTTAAGCGTTTGACGCACGACCGCATGAATGTAAACGCTGGCTACCTTGCCTATATCACCCTGTTGTCCATCGTGCCGATGCTCACCGTATTGTTATCAATATTATCAAAATTCCCGGTGTTTTCGGATGTCGGTGAAGTGTTGCAAGGGTATGTTATCGAGAATTTTGTGCCAGCGTCTGGTGAAGCTGTACATACTGCTTTACAAGAGTTTGTGTCTAATACTGGTAAAATGAGTGCGGTTGGTGGTGCATTTTTATTTGTCGCGGCACTGATGCTGATCTCTAACATCGATAAGAATCTGAACTATATATGGCGAGTGAAAGACAAGCGACGTTTTGTGTTTTCGTTTTCTATGTATTGGATGGTGTTGACGCTCGGACCAATTATGGTCGGCGCCAGTATTGCCGCCACGTCGTATGTGACATCACTTCAGATCCTAGAGAACGAAACCCTATCGGGTGCGTTTAACCTGTTTTTGCGTTGGTTGCCTTTGCTATTGTCTTTCTTTGCTTTTTTAGGGTTGTACATCTTAGTGCCAAATAAAAAAGTATACCTGAGCCATGGGGCTGTGGGGGCCGCTCTGGCTGCGGTATTATTTGAATTGAGTAAAAAAGGCTTCGCTTTGTATATTACTCAGTTCCCGTCGTACCAGCTTATCTATGGCGCTCTGGCCGCGATTCCTATCTTGTTTGTTTGGGTGTACTTGTGCTGGATGATTGTGCTGTTAGGAGCGGAAGTGACGGCGGCGATGGGTGAACGAGAGCACTGGAGTGAAGACCTAGACATGATACACTCGGTCGCAGAATCTCAGTTAGCAAATAAAGGAAACGAGCGTAGTGATAGCTCTAATTCAACGGGTCAGTGAAGCTGCCGTCCGTGTGGACGGTGAAGTAGTTGGTGAAATCGATCAGGGTCTTCTTGTTCTGCTTGGCGTAGAGAAGGACGACGATGAAGCTAAAGCCAAGCGTTTGATGGAGCGTGTGACCACTTACCGTGTGTTTGAAGATGAGGAAGGTAAAATGAACCTCAACGTCAAACAGGTGGAAGGCAAGGTGTTAGTCGTTTCTCAGTTCACTCTGCCAGCCGATACTAAAAAAGGGACTCGCGCCGGCTTTTCGCGCGGTGCTCACCCTGCCGATGCAGAACGTCTGTATGATTACTTTTCTGACTTATGCGAACAGGTGCTACCTACCCAGCGTGGCCGTTTCGCTGCCGATATGAAAGTGTCATTAATTAATGACGGCCCAGTGACTTTCTGGTTACAGGTCTAATCTGGTAACGCAATCTTCATAGGCTAAGCTTTAACTCCAAGTGTAGGGAAATAGCTTAGCCTTGTTTCTTTGACATTTATTTGTTTTGTACTTTCAAAGGATTGATATGTTCAAACTCATTACTCCAAAAACTGAAAACCAGCTTAACAAGTATTATCAGTTCCGCTGGCAGATGTTACGTGAGCCGTGGCGAATGCCGATCGGGTCGGAACGTGATGAATACGATGGTATGAGTCACCACCGGATGATTGTGGATGGTCGTGGCCGGCCGATGGCGATTGGGCGTCTCTATATCACGCCAGACAATGACGGTCAGATTCGTTACATGGCGGTAAAAAGTAATCGCCGTGGCAAAGGCATGGGTTCATTAGTGTTGGTGGCACTGGAGTCACTTGCGCGCCAGGAAGGTGCGAAACGCTTGGTATGTAATGCCCGTGAAGATGCGATTGCGTTCTATGAGAAAAGTGGTTTTGAGCGCCGTGGTGAGTTGACTGATGAACGTGGCCCGGTCCGTCACCAACAAATGGTTAAGCCCTTAGACCCGATGGCTAATGTTCTTCGCCGTCCTGAGTGGTGTACGGAGCTCCAGAAGCGATGGGAAGAACAAATCCCGATCAGTGACAAAATGGGGATTAAGATTAATCAATACACGGGTTATCAATTTGAATGCTGCGCCCAGCTAAACCCTAACCTGAACCCTCACAATACGATGTTTGCTGGCTCTGCTTTTACCTTGGCGACATTGACTGGGTGGGGAATGACTTGGTTACTACTTAAAGAGCGTGGCCTGCACGGTGATATTGTTCTCGCGGACAGTTCCATTCGTTATCGCCAGCCCGTTGAGCAAAACCCTGTTGCCAGCACATCACTTGATGGCATCAGTGGTGACTTGGATCGGTTGAAGTCGGGCCGTAAAGCGAGAATCGTGATTCATGTGGTGATTTATAGTGGTGACACGCCAGCCGTCGATTTTGTCGGGACTTACATGCTGATACCTAATTATTCGCAATTACTCAGCTGTTAGCGCTTCGTCGGCAACAGCATTTATTGTTGGCTCATCTTCTTCCACAATCTCTTCAACCAACTCTTCTTCCTGCAGCTCTATATTGATTTCCGCGATAGGAGCTGTAGGTTGCGCTTTTTCTACAGTTAACTCTGGTTGCTGAGTGTCTTTTGTTGATTCCAGTCCTTCGCTCTCTGCGGGCTTGATACAGTCATTTTTCGTCGGCTCATGGCTGAAAATATCGCCGCTAATGACGCCACACTGTTCTTTTAGCTGATACTCAAGCCCACTTAATGGGTTGTTAGCCAGATCAAACGCACCACTGATTTTGCCTTTAATGTCGCTTCCCAAAATGGTGATGGGTTGGATTGAAACCTCACCACGTCGCGCTTGCAGACGGACAGGAGAGAATGTGATCGACTTCAGTGACTGATCGGCTTGAGAGAGCAACATCGTGTCACGGAAGTTGGCTTCGATATCGCCGGTTAAGCTGTACGCCAGCATATTACGATCGCCAGCCAGACCTTGCAGTTCAAGATTCAGATCGGACAAGCCTTCTACGGTTAATACTTGAGGTAGGTATGAGTGAAAGAGGCGCAGAGGAATGCCATCTGCATTGATGTTCAGCGTCCATGGTTGGCTGGTGGTGCTGACATCAATCTGCCCGTAACCTTCGATATAGCCTTGCTCTAATGGCGCAAATAAACGAGTCAATTGCCAAAGACCATTGTCACTTTGAGTTGAAAGCGCGGCGTGAGAGGCAATCACCTGATCATAGCTAGCGTTGACGACGCTAACGTCCAGGTTACCATTCCACACTGCCCAGTGATTTCCTAGGCGTTTGACGGCAAGTTGACGACCTTCCAAATTCAGGCCTGAAACCTGCCAATAGGGCTGTCGTGATATTTGTATGATTTGGCTGTGCTCAATGTCGAGCTGATTTATCGTCACTTCGTTTAGCGCTTTTGTTGCCGCTTGCCACCAGTCTGAACTTTCGTCAGGCTTCATTGCCCATTTCAAGCCATAAATTGAGGCATTGTCTATTTGCCATTGAGTTGGTTGGAACTGTCCCGAAATTTGAACACGACCTTGTTGCCAGTCCAGATAGAGTTCTTTCAGTTCAATCTGACTAGGCGTCATTACCGCGCTTAAACGTGGCTCTATTGCAGTTTGTTCCTGAAAGCTAACGCTGTCTGCTTGCAAAGAGATCTGAGCTTGTGTCTGCCAAGGTGATAGCGGAAGTGAAGCATCCTCGAGCGAAAGTTCCAGATTTTGCCAATGCCAGTCTCCCCATTCAATGTCAGCGTTTAACAGGTCGAGACTATTAATGTGGTTAATTTTGAAAGGTATGGCATTCCATGGCTTAGCGAGCAGCGATTGCAGCTGGGCATTGTTCATTTTCAGCTTGTCGACGGTGACATTGACCAAAGACCAGCCTTGAGGGTATTGCTCGCCCTGACCCGAGATCAGACTGTCTCTCCACTTAAACGACGTACCATAGAGAGTGCTGTTTTCTGGTCGATAATCCATATCAAGCAACACATTATCGAAAGCTTCGCCATTCCAGTAGATTTGCGCAGCAGACAACTGAATCTCGCCATAAGGCAGCACGTACGAGTTGTTCTGCCAGATTGGTGATTGGATTTGAACATTCAGCCCATTGATCACTAACTGTTTGTTCGCGTAATCGAGATTTTTAATCGCAACTTGGTGGAACTGGACAGATTCTAGATTGGCGAAATCCGGCAGTCCTTGTTTTAAGCTCACACCGTTGATAAGTAAGCTATCGACAATCCACTTACCATCGCGGCGCACATCTGGGTTTAGCCATACATCGACTTGCTCAATGCTGGATATATGTTCGCTATTCGTTCGAATGCCTTGCGCGGTGAGGTGATAAGGAAAGTCGTAGTACACCTTTTCTGCCTGAATAGGCAAGTTCAGGTGCTCTGAAATAAAAGCCCAGGTTTGGTTAGCATAGGAAGTGGTAAGCAGCGCAATAACGGTTGCAGGGATAGCAATCAGTAATACAAGTAACAGAATTAGAATTCGAAGCGCTGTTTTCATCCTTGCCAGAACCTACGTAAAGTATGGAAGTCTGCTTTAGCTTGTATCAATCTTGGGTGGGATTCAATAAAAAGCCCCTCAAAAGAGGGGCTTGTAGAATATTTTGGTAACCAAGTCACTCTCGACCGGGTTTTCGCACAACATTAGTCAAGCTGTGGACCAGCAGCAACCAGAGATTTACCTTCTGCGTTGTCTGTGTATTTATCAAAGTTATTGATAAAGCGTTCTGCTAGATCTTTCGCCTTGCTTTCCCATTGCAGTGGATCAACATAAGTATCACGTGGATCAAGAATGCTTGGGTCAACACCTGGTAGTGAAGTCGGAACTTCAAGGTTGAAGATTGGGATTTGCTTCGTTGCTGCATCTTCAATTGAACCGTCTAGGATTGCATCAATAATACCGCGTGTATCCTGAATTGAGATACGTTTACCGCTACCATTCCAGCCAGTGTTAACCAGGTAAGCTTCTGCACCTGCTGCTTCCATACGTTTAACCAGTACTTCTGCGTACTTAGTTGGGTGAAGCGTTAGGAACGCAGCGCCAAAACACGCAGAGAAAGTTGGCGTCGGCTCAGTGATACCGCGCTCTGTGCCGGCTAGTTTTGCAGTAAAGCCAGACAGGAAGTGGTACTTGGTTTGCTCTGGTGTCAGTTTCGATACTGGAGGAAGCACACCAAACGCGTCAGCAGACAGGAAGATCACTTTATTTGCATGACCGCCTTTCGATACTGGCTTAACGATGTTTTCAATGTGGTAAAGCGGGTAAGAAACACGAGTGTTCTCTGTCTTAGAACCATCATCAAAGTCGATAGAACCATCGTTGCGTACCGTTACGTTTTCTAGCAGTGCATCGCGGCGGATAGCGTTGTAGATATCAGGCTCGGCTTCTTTCGATAGTTTGATGGTCTTCGCGTAACAACCACCTTCGAAGTTAAATACGCCGTCGTCATCCCAGCCGTGCTCATCATCACCAATTAGCGCACGTTTAGGGTCTGTTGAAAGTGTTGTTTTACCTGTACCAGATAGGCCGAAGAAGACTGCGACATCGCCATCTTCGCCCATGTTCGCACTACAGTGCATCGATGCGATGTCTTTCAGAGGAAGGAAGTAGTTCATCATTGCGAACATGCCTTTCTTCATCTCACCACCGTACCATGTACCGCCGATAAGCTGAGTACGTTCAGTCAAGTTGAATACAGTGAAGTTTTCAGAGTTCAGGCCTTGCTCTTCCCATTTCGGGTTAGTGCATTTCGCGCCGTTCATCACAACGAAGTCTGGTTCAAATGTTGCCAGTTCTTCTTCTGTTGGGCGGATGAACATGTTTTTCACGAAGTGTGCTTGCCATGCAACTTCGGTGATAACACGAATGCTCAAGCGTGTATCAGGGTTTGCACCACAGTAACCGTCAATCACAAACAGGCGTTTCCCAGAAAGTTGGTTTGTCACTAATTCTTTTAGCTCATTCCAAACTTCTTGGTTGATTGGCTTGTTGTCATTTTTGACTGCGTCAGAAGTCCACCACATGTTTTCTTCTGTCGTCGCATCTTTAACGATGTATTTATCTTTTGGTGAGCGACCAGTAAAGATGCCTGTGTCAACAGCAACCGCACCCAATTCAGTAACCACACCGCGTTCATAACCGGTCAGTTCTTCACGCGTTTCTTCTTCAAACAGCACTTCATAGCTTGGGTTGCGCAGAACCTCTTTTACGTTGTGCAGTCCATGTCTGGTTAGATCAAGTGTTGCAGCCTTTGTATGTTCCATAACGGTCATAGGTGCTCCTTATAAGGATTTTGTAGGGATTTTGTAAGAATGTTTTAATTTTTATCTGCTCACCATGCTAGCAACGGGACTGGGAGAAAACAGGGATGTAGTTCAAAATTTATCCATGATTTTGCTGGGGTTTTAGGTGACCCGTCACATATTGGTTGGAATAGTTTATCGTGGGCGCAATCCTTTACGCTAGGGCAAAACGATTATTAATTACTTAAAATTAAGCGGTTATTTTATTACGGTAAAAGCTAGGGTTTACGGGGCTTAGGTCACAAAAAGGCCAGCATTGAGCTGGCCTTTTGAAGGGGGAATTACGTGCTTGGTAAGCTATGAAAATTAATGCAGCGTTTTTTTGTCCGTTGAAGCTTGTTCGTAGAGCGCAGTAACCTCAGCTTCATCGAAGCTATAAGTTGTACCACAGTAATCACAATGTAACGAAACTGATCCAACCTCGGCTAAAATGTCATAAATTTCCGCTTTCTCAACAGTGACGATCGCTGCACCACTGCGTTCACGAGAACAACCGCACTGGAATGAAACTGGTTGAGGTTCGTAAAGACGCACTTTGTCCTGGTTGTAAAGACGGTAAAGTAGTTCATTGGCTTCTAAACCGAACAGCTCTTCCTCTTTTACTGTGTCAGTCAGTTGCTCCAGATGTTCAAAATCATCAGGAGAGCCAGTACCATCCGGCATTACCTGAATCAGCATACCTGCTGCATGCGGTTGACCTTCGAATTCACCAGTACGGATCCAAAGACGCGTTTTTAGCTGCTCAGAGTTAGCGAAGTAGCCTTCCAGAACTTCTGCAAGATTGTCACCTTCTAAGCCAACAACGCCTTGGTAGCGCTCGCCTACTTTAGGTTCGATGGTGATCACCATATGACCTTTACCCATCATATCGTGAAGGCTTGCATCATCGGCAATATCGCCTTCCCAGCGCGCAACACCACGAATTCTTTGTTTGTGGTCACCATTGATGACAGCAAGAGAAACCGGGCCGTCGCCTTGAATCTGAATAGTGATTGAGCCTTCGAACTTAAGCGTCGCGGTTAAAAGTGTGGTTGATACGAGTAGCTCGCCTAACAGTTTTTGTACTGCTGCCGGATATTCCTTGCTGGAGATAATACGCTGGTACGCTTCGTCCAATTGTACCAACTCGCCACGAACTGAAAGGTCTTCAAATAGGTAGCGGTTTAAAACATTATTTGCCATGGAGTGATTTCCTCGTTGGTATTTCCGGCGTTTATTGATGCTTGAACTTAATGATGTCACGGCGCTGCTTTTTATCAGGGCGGCGTTCCGGACTTGGGTTGTGGGCATTAAGTTTCCGTTGAGTCGCGTGTTCTTCTCGCTTTGTAATACTGTCTTCAGTTTCGCGATACAGAGTCTGTGCGATTGGTGCCCCACGACGTTGATCAGAGATTTTCTCGATGATCACCGTTTTTTCTTCGTTGCCTTGACGAAGTTTAATTTCGGCACCCAACTCAACTATTTTACTTGGTTTGCTTCGTTGGCCATTATAGTGGACTTTACCGCCATCGACCATGTTACGAGCGATGGAGCGGGTTTTATAAAATCTTGCGGCCCAAAGCCATTTATCTAGCCTAACGGCTTCATTAACGGAACTCATAGAACACTACGCTATCTAACCACTGCCATTAACCGCAGTGAGTGATGGATTATTCACCTACAGATGGAGCCAAGGTCTAATTTTTTCAAGGGAGTTGGCAAAAACTGAAGAAGAAAAAGGTATGCCATATCTGTTGTGATATAGTTCACTGCTATTTGTTTATTAGTAATTTTACTGTCATTTTAGAAAGATAGAGTCGATGTTTTTTAATAGCCAGTTCGACCTATATCGAAAGAAAGGAATCAATTTAGTGAAGCGAATAGAGCTGAGTGCTGGATTATCGAGCAGCCCACTACTGGCTCAGATGAAATCCAATAACTACGCGATTCAAACCAAGCTTAGTTTGCTATTTACTTGTTTATTTATCGCGCTAGTCGGATGGCTGCTCGGAAAAGTAGTGTGGTTACTGATACCACAAACGGCGGAAATAACGCCATGGCGACCTACAGCAGGTAATGTTATTGCTGGCAATAACGACAACGCAATTGATTTCAACGCCCTTCAAAATGCTCACTTATTCGGTCAATACACTGAAAACAAACCTGTCATTATCGATCAACCTGTTGTCAAAGATGCACCTAAGACTCGTCTGAACTTGACTCTCGTTGGGGCTGTGGCCAGTAATCAGGTGCAAAGCAGTTTAGCGGTTATTGCCAATCGAGGTAAACAGTCAACCTATGGTATCGGTGAAGAAATCGAAGGCACACGTGCGACATTGAAAGCTGTATTAGTCGATCGTGTGATCATCGAAAACCAAGGCCGTGACGAAACCCTGATGATGCAGGGGATTGAATACAACAAGTTATCTGAATCGCCTCAATTAAGACGTGCGCAAGCAGCACAACCAGAGTCTGTAGCTGGTGACAAATTGGAGCAAATCCGAGAGGAAATAGCTCAAGATCCGAAAAGTGTTTTCAAATACATCAGCATTTCACCGGTTAAGAATGGTGATGACATTGTGGGTTACCGAGTTGCTCCGGGGCGGGACGCTGCATTATTTAATGATGTGGGCTTAGAGTCTGGTGATATTGCAGTACAACTTAATGGGATCGACTTGAGTGATCCTTCTTCTTCAGCTGAATTGATGCGAATCATGAACGATCCGCAAGAGCTGAATCTGACTGTTGAGCGTGAAGGCCAGCAGTACGAAATCTATATCCAATTGTAATACTTAGGCTATCAGCGTAAGTGCAGGGAGAAATACGTGAAAC
Source organism: Allocatenococcus thiocycli (assembly GCF_921292965.1). Taxonomy (NCBI): domain Bacteria; kingdom Pseudomonadati; phylum Pseudomonadota; class Gammaproteobacteria; order Vibrionales; family Vibrionaceae; genus Allocatenococcus; species Allocatenococcus thiocycli. The sequence goes on along the minus strand of NZ_CAKLCK010000041.1, from coordinate 98,425 downwards.
ATTGGTTAAGCAAAAGTGCTTGGTTATTGGCAGGGAGCCTACTCTGTGCCCCTGGTGCGATAGCAAATGAATTTAGTGCCAGCTTTAAAGGCACTGATATTCAGGAATTCATTAACATCGTTGGTCGTAATTTAGAGAAGACCATCATTGTTGATCCATCGGTACGCGGAAAAATCGACGTCCGTAGTTATGACGTGCTGAATGAAGAGCAATACTACAGCTTTTTCCTTAACGTACTTGAAGTGTACGGCTACGCAGTTGTAGAAATGGACAATGGCGTACTGAAAGTTATTAAAGCGAAAGACTCGAAGACTTCTGCAATCCCCGTTTTAGGTGATAGTAGCGCGCAAGGCGACAGCGTTATCACCCGAGTCGTTGCTGTACGTAATGTATCGGTACGTGAATTATCTCCATTGTTGCGTCAGCTTATCGACAATGCCGGTGCTGGTAACGTAGTTCACTATGATCCAGCCAACATCATTCTGATTACAGGTCGTGCGGCGGTTGTCAATCGTTTGGCAGAAATCATTAAGCGTGTTGACCAGGCAGGTGACAAAGAAATTGAGCTGGTAGAACTGCGTAATGCGTCTGCAGCAGAGATGGTGCGTATTGTGGAAGCTTTAAATAAAAGCACTAACCAGAAAAGCACGCCAGAATTCTTAGAGCCTAAAATCGTGGCTGATGATCGCACCAATGCGATTCTTATCTCCGGTGACCCTAAAGTACGTGCTCGTCTTAAACGCTTAATCCGTCAGCTTGATGTAGAGATGGCAACGAAAGGCAATAACCGAGTGGTTTACCTTAAAAATGCCAAAGCGGAAGATTTAGTCGAAGTACTGAAAGGTGTCTCTGACAATCTACAAGCAGAAAAACAAGCCGGTCAAGGCCAAAGAGCAAGCGCGCAGCGTGGCGAAGTCGTTATCGCAGCTCACCCGGCAACCAATGCACTCGTATTGACTGCGCCGCCAGATATCATGATGGCGTTGCAAGATGTTATTGCCCAGCTTGATATCCGCCGAGCACAGGTATTGATTGAAGCGCTGATTGTTGAAATGTCGGAAGGTGATGGTATTAACCTTGGCGTTCAATGGGGCTCGCTAGAGACTGGCGCAGTTATTCAGTACGGTTCTGGCGCGCAAATCGGCGAAGTCATGGTCGGTCTGGAAGAAGCGAAAAACACTACGCAGACAGAAAGCTACTGGGATAGCGATTCAAGTAGCTGGCAGACCCGTGAGTACACCGAAGAAGGTGATTACTCAACATTGGCATCTGCATTAAGTGGTGTAAACGGCGCGGCTATGAGCATCGTGATGGGTGACTGGACAGCACTGATTAACGCAGTGGCAACGGATTCAAACTCTAACATCCTGTCATCTCCAAGCATTACGGTGATGGATAACGGTGAAGCGTCATTTATTGTTGGTGAAGAAGTGCCGGTTATTACTGGCTCGACTGCTGGCTCAAACAACGACAACCCATTCCAGACTGTTGATCGTAAAGAAGTGGGTATCAAACTGAAAGTGGTGCCACAAATTAACGAAGGTGATTCTGTTCAACTGAATATCGAACAAGAAGTATCGAACGTTTTAGGTGCTAATGGTGCGGTGGACGTTCGCTTTGCCAAGCGTCAGTTAAATACGTCTGTTATGGTTCAAGATGGTCAGATGCTAGTGCTGGGTGGCTTGGTAGATGAGCGAGCACTGGAAAGTGAAGCCAAAGTACCTCTATTGGGTGATATTCCCGTTTTAGGTTACTTGTTCAAATCAACCACTACAGAAACGCAAAAACGCAATCTGATGGTATTTATCAAACCAACGATTATCCGTGATGGAATGACGGCGGATGGCATCACTCAGCGTAAGTACAACTTTATTCGTGCTGAACAGCTTTACAAAGCAGAGCAAGGTTTGAAGCTGATGTCGGATGATAAGATCCCACTGATGCCTGAGTTTGGTAAGGACCGTGAGCACCCTGCTGAGATCCAAGCCTTCCTTGATCAGATGAGTATGAACTAATGGTAGATATGTTAGACACTGCGCCAAGCATGCGTCGTCTGCCATTCAGTTTTGCCAATCGCTTTAAACTGGTGCTGGAGACTGAACATCCTGAGCGCCCACCAATTCTGTTTTACGTTGAGCCGCTTAACCCAGCGGCTCTGGTTGAAGTCCGTCGCGTGATTAAGCAGAGCTTTGTGCCTCAGCCTATCGATCAGGAAACGTTCGATAAGAAGCTGACTGAAGCGTATCAGCGAGACTCCTCTGAAGCGCGTCAGCTGATGGAAGACATCGGTGCAGACAGTGATGATTTCTTCTCTCTTGCAGAAGAGTTGCCGCATGATGAAGACTTGTTAGAGTCCGAAGACGATGCGCCGATCATCAAGTTAATCAACGCGATGCTCGGCGAGGCTATCAAAGAAGGTGCCTCAGATATTCACATCGAAACGTTCGAGAAAAAACTCTCGATTCGTTTCCGCGTTGATGGTGTTCTGCGTGAAGTTCTCACGCCAAGTCGCAAGCTGTCACCCCTGCTGGTTTCCCGTGTCAAAGTCATGGCCAAACTGGATATTGCAGAAAAACGTGTTCCTCAGGATGGACGTATTTCCTTGCGTATCGGTGGTCGTGCTGTTGATGTGCGTGTTTCGACCATGCCGTCATCACATGGTGAGCGTGTGGTGATGCGTCTATTGGACAAAAACGCCACGCGTCTTGACCTGCACAGTTTGGGTATGACGACCTCGGTGCATGACAATTTCCGTCATCTCATCCAGCGCCCTCATGGCATTATTTTGGTTACCGGTCCGACGGGCTCTGGTAAATCGACCACCTTGTACGCTGGCTTGCAAGAAATCAACAGCAACGAGCGTAACATTCTGACGGTAGAAGACCCGATCGAATTTGATATCGATGGCATTGGTCAGACACAGGTCAATACTAAAGTGGACATGACCTTTGCCCGCGGCCTACGCGCAATTTTGCGTCAGGACCCAGATGTGGTGATGGTCGGGGAAATTCGTGACTTAGAGACCGCACAAATTGCCGTGCAAGCGTCTTTGACCGGTCACTTGGTGATGTCGACGCTTCACACCAACACCGCGGTGGGTGCGATTACTCGTCTGCGTGATATGGGTATTGAACCGTTTCTGATTTCTTCTTCGCTACTAGGCGTATTGGCTCAGCGCCTTGTACGTACGCTATGCCCGGACTGTAAACAGCCTTATGAAGCAGACAGTGAGCAGAAAAAGCTGTTTGGAATGAGTGAATCTGAATCGTTAGTTCTTCATCGTGCTAAGGGTTGCGAGCTATGTAATCAGAAAGGCTACCGTGGCCGTACTGGTATTCATGAGTTGGTACTGGTCGATGAGGAAGTGCAAGAACTGATTCATAAAGAAGCCGGTGAACTGGAAATCGAGAAATCGGTACGTGCGCATACACCTTGTATCCGCAGTGATGGGCTGAGCAAAGTACGTCGTGGTATTACGTCACTTGAAGAAGTGATGCGAGTGACGAAGGAAGCATAATGGCGGCATTTGAGTACAAAGCGCTGGATGCCAAAGGGAAGCAAAAGAAAGGCACCATCGAAGGGGATAATGGACGCCAGGTCCGCCAACGCCTGAAAGAGCAGGGCATGATCCCAATTGAAGTGATGGAAGCGAAAGCAAAAGCGGCCAAATCTTCAGGCTCAGTCAGTTTTAAGCGTGGTATTAAGACCGCAGAATTAGCGTTGATTACACGCCAGCTTTCCACCCTCGTTCAGTCAGGCATGCCTCTTGAAGAATGTTTGCGCGCCGTTTCTGAGCAAGCAGACAAACCTCGCATTCGAACCATGATGGCAGCGGTGCGTTCTAAAGTGACTGAAGGCTACGCTCTGGCAGATAGCCTGGCGGATTATCCTCATGTATTTGATGAACTGTTTCGCTCGATGGTTGCGGCGGGAGAAAAATCGGGACATTTGGATGCGGTATTGGAGCGTTTGGCAGATTACGTAGAAAATCGTCAAAAAATGCGTTCTAAATTGCTGCAAGCCATGATTTATCCTGTGGTTTTGGTCGTCTTCGCGGTTGCTATCGTCTCTTTCTTGCTGGCGACAGTCGTGCCGAAAATCATCGATCCTATTATTCAGATGGGACAAGAACTGCCTCAATCAACCCAAGTTCTTCTGGCAGCCAGTGAGTTTGTTCAGGAGTGGGGGTTGATTATCTTTGTTGTCTTAGTGGTGTTTTTCTATGGTCTAAAGCTGGCATTGCAAAAGCCGGATTTCCGCCTTGCCTGGGATAAAAAAATTCTTAACTTGCCGCTGTTAGGTAAGATTTCTAAAGGTATCAACACAGCGAGATTCGCTCGTACACTTTCGATTTGTACTTCCAGCGCCATCCCTATTCTAGACGGGATGCGTGTCGCGGTGGACGTCATGTCGAACCGCTACGTGAAGCAACAGGTGTTGGTGGCTGCGGACAATGTGCGTGAAGGGTCAAGCTTGCGTCGTGCTCTTGATCAGACTCGCCTGTTCCCGCCAATGATGTTGCACATGATCGCCAGTGGTGAGCAGAGTGGCGAGCTGGAAAGCATGCTCACTCGTGCCGCAGATAACCAAGACCAGAATTTTGAATCAACCGTTAATATCGCATTGGGTATCTTCACCCCGGTATTGATTGCTTTAATGGCTGGCCTTGTACTGTTCATAGTGATGGCGACCTTGATGCCAATGCTAGAAATGAATAACTTAATGAGCGGATAATATTCGGGTTAAGGGATGTCTACTAAGGGTGTTCCTTTAATCTAACTTTCGGAGAAAAAAATGAACTTTAAGCGCAGTAAACAACGTGGCTTCACACTGTTAGAAGTAATGGTGGTGGTTGTAATTTTAGGTATTTTGGCAAGTTTTGTTGTACCAAACCTACTTGGTAACAAAGAAAAGGCAGACCAACAAAAAGCGATCACAGATATTGTGGCATTAGAAAATGCCTTGGATATGTACAAGTTAGATAACAACGTTTACCCAACGACCGATCAAGGTTTGGATGCATTGGTAAACAAACCGTCAAACCCTGAGCCACGTAACTACCGTGATGGTGGCTACATTAAGCGTCTTCCTAATGACCCTTGGGGTTATGAATACCAATACTTGAGCCCTGGTGACAATGGCACGATTGATATCTTTACCTTGGGTGCGGATGGTCAAGAAGGTGGTGAAGGTCCAGCTGCAGATATCGGCAACTGGAATATGCAAGATTTCCAATAACCGTGATCGTTAAACCAGCGCCAAGGAAGCAAATGCGAAAACATCAAGCGTTTACATTAATAGAAATTCTATTGGTGCTGGTTTTATTATCTCTGACCGCTTTAGCGGTAGTTACGACATTGCCTACCAGTCAGAAAGACCTTTCAAAACAATACGCCCAAAGCTTTTTTCAGCGCTTACTACTACTCAATGAAGAGGCCGTATTGAGCGGCAAAGATTTTGGTGTTCGAGTTGACGACGTAAAATCGACCTATGCATTACTGAGCCTTGGGGAAGAGGGCTGGCAGCTATTAGAAATGCGACAGATACCAAGTGAAACCACGCTGGATGAAGACATCACGTTGCAACTGGACTTAGGCGGTGGCGCCTGGGATGACGATGATCGCTTGTTTGAACCCGGTTCCCTGTTTGATGAAGATATGTTTGCCGAGCAGGAGAAAAAGGTAAAGAGCAAGCCGCCACAAGTGTTTGTGTTTTCCAGTGCTGAATTGACGCCGTTTACGTTGTCTTTCTTTCCTAAAAATGGTGACGCATTGAATGATGGCTGGCGTGTGGTAGGTAAAGAGTCCGGTCAGATTTTGTTATTAGCACCGGGTGAAGAAGCAGAAGAGGATGAGAATGCGCAATTTTAAGCGAACTCACCTGAGCTTAACGGGTCGCCGAACCAGAGGCATGACCTTGTTAGAAGTGCTGGTTGCACTGGCGATTTTTGCGACAGCGGCCATTAGTGTGATTCGCTCAGTAAGCCAACACATTAATACGGTCAGCTACTTAGAAGAAAAAATGTTTGCAGCAATGGTTGTGGATAATCAAATGGCTAATGTGATGTTAGACACCGGTGAACTCAAAGCGAAAAATGGCACTGAGGATCTCGCTGGACGCACGTGGTACTGGAAAGTTTCGCCAGTGGCTACCACGCAGCCATTGCTGAAAGCATTTGATGTAAGCGTCGCGACAGCAAAAGACGCAAGCCCAGTTGTGACGGTACGAAGCTATGTGGCGCAGTAGAGGGCACAACGTGGCTAAGCACCACAAGCAAAAAGGTTTTACACTTATCGAAGTGTTGGTGTCGATTGCGATCTTCGCCAGCTTAAGTGTTGCAGCCTATCAGGTAGTGTCGCAGATACAGCGCAGCAACCTGCTCTCTCAGGAACGCACGGCGCGTTTGAATGAGCTGCAGCGCACGATGGTAATGATGGACAATGACTTTCGTCAGATGGCCTTGCGTCGCACGCGTACCGATGGAGAGGAGGTGGCGAGCCAGCTCATCTTTTGGTCAGACTACTTACTGGACTCGGATGCCAAAGGCGTGATGTTTGCTCGCTTGGGTTGGCACAATCCGCAACAGCAGTTTCCTCGCGGTGAGGTAACGAAAGTGGGTTATCGAATTAAGGGCGAGACGCTGCAGCGCATTTGGTGGCGCTATCCGGATACACCTGTTGGACAGGAAGGGATTGTGACGCCTCTGCTGACGCAAGTCGAAGCATTCGACATTCGCTTTTATGATGGTAATCAGTGGAAAAGTGATTGGGACAGTAGTGACTCATTGCCTAAAGCCGTATCGGTGGTTCTGACGCTGAAGGACTATGGCAAAATCACGCGCACTTATCTTACGCCAGATGGCAAACTGGGTGAGTCAGAGGGGAGTGACAATGGCTAAAAGTCAGCGTGGTGTCGCTCTACTCATTGTCCTGATGTTGCTGGCGATAATGACGACGGTAGCAGCAAGCATGTCTGAGCGTCTATTTGCTCAGTTTCAGCGTGGTGGTAACCAAATCAATTTCCAACAGGCTTATTGGTATAGTTTAGGCGTCGAAGCTCTGGCAAAAGTGGGTATTGAACAAAGCTATGAGGATACCGACACCATTAACCTGAGCCAGCCGTGGGCGATAAAAGATCAGGTTTATCCACTTGATTACGGTCAGGCGACCGGACGGATTGTAGATAAACAAGCGTGCTTTAACCTCAACGTGTTGAGCCGTGTACAGTCGACCAGCCAGCAAACGGTCAGACCTTATTTGGTGCAGGTTCTGCAACGCTTACTGGAAGAGTCGGAAGTGGATCCTTATCAAGCTGAAGTGATTGCAGATTCGACTTGGGAGTACGTAGACAGCGACTCTGTGGTTCGTTCGACGACCGGGGTCGAAGACAGTACTTATGAAGCGATGAGCCCGGCTTATTTGCCGCCGAACAGCTGGATGGCGGATAAAACGGAGTTACGTTCAGTCTATCAGGTGAGTGGCGAGTTCTATCAAAAAATAGCGCCGTTAGTCTGCGCTTTGCCAAGCGATGACTGGCGTCTGAACGTGAACACTATTGAAGTGGAACAAGCGCCAATTTTAGTCGCGATGTTCTCACCCGGTTTGAGCAACAGTGATGCGGTACAGCTGATAGAAAAGCGCCCATTCGATGGCTGGGACAATATTGAAGCGTTTTTAGCCGAGTCAGAATTAGCTGGCTTAAATGAAAATATCACGAAGGAAGCCAAAGCTTATTTAGGCGTCGATAGCGCTTTCTTCGAATTAGATGCACAGGTGCTGGTGGATGATTCACGCGTGCGTATCCGCAGCCTTTTGCAAAGTACAAACAGAGACACAGTGACGGTAGTACGCCGTCGTTTTGGAGGGATCAGTGAGCGAGTTTCTGACCGTTCGGCTGAGTAGCGAACAACAAAGTACCATTCCTTGGGTGGTGTGGTCGACAGAGCAGCAGGAAGTGATTGCCAGCGGCGAAATTGCCGGGTGGGAACATTTGGATGAGTTAGTGTCTTACGCTAACCAGCGTCCGGTGTTTGCTTTACTGGCAAGTAACGATGTCGTACTCACTCAAGTGGATATCCCCGCAGGCGCAGAACGTCAGTTCGACACCATGCTGCCGTACTTAGTGGAAGACGAAGTGGCACAAGATGTCGACAGTCTTCACTTCACGGTATTGAGCAAGCAATCTGGGAAAGCGCACGTGTGTGCGGTTGAGCGAGTGTGGCTGGAAACCGTATTGCAGCGCTTCTTGAGCCAGGGAATGACAATTAAACGTGTTTTGCCAGATGTTTTGGCATTACCAGTGAATGAGAACAGCAGCGCAGCACTTATGGGTGATCAGTGGCTGATTCGTCACTCACAAACCGAAGGCGCGGTGGTGGATGTTTCATGGTTAGACCTTTATCTCTCATCTTATCTACAAAACCATGAAGGTTGGAAACTCGACTGTTACAGCTCGGTTCCGGAGTCTGCCGTCAGTGAAGTATGGGTACCTCAGCCAGAAGAAATGACAATGGCGTTGTTAGCCAAAGGTGTGGCTGAAAGCAAAACCAACTTACTCACCGGAGCATTTAAACCGAAATCGTCTTGGGGTAAGTACTGGAAAATATGGCAAAAAACCGCTATCGCTGCGGGTGTTTTGCTCGTGGTCTTGGTCGCTCAACAGTTGCTAATGGTACATAAGTATGAAGCTCAGGCTCAGACGTACCGCGAAGAAAGTGAACGCATTTTCCGCCAGATTTTTCCGGGTAAAAATCGCATTCCAACCGTCAGTTACCTTAAACGCCAAATGACCGATGAAGAGCGTCGCTTGTCTGGTGGCTCTAGTGACGAAGTGATGTTGGTTTGGCTGGCCGCGCTTCCTTCTGCGCTGAGTCAGGTTGAGGATTTGGAAATTACCAGCTTCAAATATGATGGCCAGCGTGGAGAAGTAAGAATCCACGCTCGCAGCTCTGACTTTCAGCCTTTCGAGCAAGCTCGAGTAAAACTTGCTGAAAAGTTTAATGTCGAGCAAGGCCAGCTTAATCGCAACGACAAAGTTGTGATGGGCAGTTTTGTATTGAAACGTTTGTGAGGTGGTGATGAAGAATTTAATCTCTCAAGTTCAAACTTGGTGGAGCGGCATCTCACAACGTGAACAGCGTATGATGATGGGTTGTGGAGTTCTCGTAATTGTCGGTCTCGTTTACTGGGGCATATTACAACCGATGAGCCAGCGAGCAGAATTGGCACAGTCAAGAATACAGAGTGAAAGACAGCTTCTTGCCTGGGTGCAAGAAAAAGCAGACGACATCACGGCACTGCGTAAGAGCGGTGGTGTAACCTACTCGAATCAGCCTCTTAATCAGTTGGTGTCTTCTTCAGCTCGCCGTTATAAGGTTGAGCTGATCCGCGTACAACCCCGCAACGAGAGTGTTCAGGTGTGGATCAAACCTTTAGCCTTTAACCAGTTGGTAGATTGGTTACGCTATTTGAAAGAGCAGCAAGGCATCGAGGTGGAGTTCTTAGATATTGATCGAACCGAACAGGCGGGCATGATCGAGGTGAATCGCCTGCAGTTTAAGCGAGGATAAATTGAAGCGAGTTGTACTTTATGCAGGCATCTTTATTGTCTGCTTTTCTGTGAGTTTATTAATGGGCCTGCCGGTTTCCTGGGTTGTTAAACAAAGTCCAAAGGTAAGTGGGCTCGATATTCAGGGCGTTCAGGGCACCATATGGCAAGGTCAGGCGTCTAATGTTCGTTGGCAACGACAAAACCTAGGTGAAGTTAACTGGGATTTCCAATGGTCTGCTTTGTTTACTGGTAAAGCAGAATTTGCCGTACGATTTGGTCGTGGCAGCGATATGGATGTGCGAGGACGTGGCCTAGTGGGCTATGGTTTGTTTGGTGATGCCTACGCAAAAGACTTAGTCGCCTCTGTTCCGGCGATAAAAGTCGTTGAGCAGGCGCGCCTACCAGTCCCAGTTGGTGTCGACGGGCAGTTGGAGCTCAATATCCACCATGCAACGTATGCTTCTCCTTGGTGTAGCGAAGGAGATGGCACTCTGGTTTGGAGTGCGAGTGGCATACAAAGTCCATTAGGGCGCTTAGAGCTCGGTCCGGTCGTAGCCAATTTGAACTGTAAAGACAGCGTGCTGACCGCATCCGGTGAACAAAATAGCCCGCAAGTCTCTGCGGCGTTTTCAGCGGAGTTAATGCCGAATCAGCGTTACTCGACGACAGCATGGTTTAAACCGGGCGCTGAATTCCCTTCAGCGATGGGAGATCAGCTGCAATGGCTCGGTAAGCCAAACGCACAAGGTCAATATGAGTTTGATTACAAAGGGCGCTTTTAAATAAAAGCCTAAAACAGACAAAGAAAAGAGCTGCCAATGTGCAGCTCTTTTTGTTTTTGGATCATGGTAGGCCAAACCCTCCAATTGCTGTACGAGAAAATGCCTTATCCAAACAAAATGAAATAACTAATTGATTTTAAAGTTATCTCTTAGTTTGTGTGCAGCTTGCATAGCTTTTGGATCATAGTAGGCCAAATACCCTAATCGCTGTACAGTAATAAAAAGAAAGGCCACGAATTAGATTCGTGACCTTGTAGAAGTTCGTTCTGTTGGAACGAGAAAATTAATCTTTACGCTGAAGAATCTCATTCCAAGGCAGCGTTTCATCACCTAAGACGATGAAGTTAGGGTTTTCCAACGTTTCGCGTTCATTGTAAGACAACGGTTCTAATTGAGTGCTTAGAATGCGACCTCCCGCCTCTTCAACAATACACTGTGTCGCGGCGGTATCCCACTCACCAGTTGGGCCCAAACGCAGGTAACAGTCCACAGCACCTTCAGCCACTAAGCACGCCTTTAATGCTGCAGAACCGAGAGGGATCAGTTCGTAATTCCAGGCACTGCTCATGCGATTGGTGATGCGGTTGATGTCCTGGCGACGACTGATCGCAATCGCAATGTTTTGTCCGGGACGTTCGTGTTTATGCGTGTGAATTCTTACGCTCTCGGACATATCTGGAATTTTCCAGGCTCCTTTTCCGCTGTAGGCATAATAAGTGACTCCGGAGACAGGGCCATACACGACACCCATCGTCGGTTGGTTGTTGTCGACTAAGGCGATAATTGTCGCAAAGTCACCGCTGCGTGCAATGAACTCCTGAGTACCATCGAGAGGGTCGACCAGCCAATAACGCTGCCATTGGGCACGTTTTTCCAGGCTGATGTCAGCGTCTTCTTCAGACAATACAGGAATATCTGGCGTTAGTTCGCTCAGACGTTCTATGATGAATTTGTGTGCGGCAAGATCTGCGCTGGTGACCGGGGTTTCATCACTTTTGGTGAATTCTTCGTATTGCTTCTTTTGATAGATATCGAGAATCAACTGTCCGGCACTGCGGGCGATCTCAATAACTTGAGGGAGTAGGTGAGATAAATCTTTTGTCATTGGCATAGGTGATTGTCCTTCCTCACAACGATGATTTGGCTCTGTTGTTGTTATTGGTTGTGAGTGGTATTGCGTAAATGTTTCAGCGCTAACATCAATGCGGTGATGCTGCGCGCTTCACAGAAATCCATGTGTGTGATCAGCTCTTCAGCTTGCGCCAGTGGCCAACGCACAATTTCCAGTGGCTCGGGTTCATCACCCTCTTGTTTTTCCGGATATAGCGCCTGTCCTAAAAACAGGGTCATTTTGCTCGAAAAGTAAGAGGGCGCGAGGATAACTTGCTTTAACGGAGTCAATTGGTTGCAGCCGAAACCAATTTCTTCTTTCAGTTCTCGGTCTGCTGCCTGATGTGGCGTTTCTCCCGGATCGATGAGACCTTTGGGAAAGCCCAATTCATACCGTTCTGTGCCAGCCGCGTACTCGCGTACCAACAGAAGATCCCCCTGCTCTGTCACAGGCACAACCATTACGGCATCTCGACCACTCGGTTTCATACGCTCGTAAGTGCGATGTTCTCCATTAGAAAAGCGAAGGTCGAGGGCTTCCACTGCAAACAGCTTAGACTTTGCGACCGTCTGGCAAGAGAGAATCTCTGGTGGGGTCCTTTTCGACATAGCGCTGGCTCCTTGGTGTCGTTGGGTTTACGAGGTGCGTAAGATTCTTAATATATGAAAAGTCTGCCTGAGTTGCTAGCTGGAATTTATCGCTTTAGCGAATGCTAGATACAAAAACGGGAGACCTGAGTCTCCCATTTTCAATGACAGTACTTACCTTAGTAGTAAGAGTGGTCACCACGATCGTGTTCTGTAGCATCGCGAACCGCAGTTAGTTCACCAGAGAACTGGTTTAGTAACTCTTTTTCGATGCCTTCTTTTAGTGTTACGTCGACCATTGAACAGCCGTTACAGCCGCCACCAAATGCAACGATAGCCACACCTTCATCAGTGATTTCAACCAGACTTACGTGACCGCCGTGGCCAGCAAGCTGTGGGTTCACCTGAGTTTGGATAGCGTATTCAACACGCTCAACAAGCGGTGCATCATCAGACACTTTGCGCATTTTAGCGTTTGGCGCTTTTAGCGTCAGTTGAGAACCCATTTTGTCTGTAACGAAGTCGATTTCAGCGTCTTCAAGGAATGGCAGGCTCAACTCATCAACGTATGCTGAAAAGCCGCTGTATGGGAGCACTGTGTCGGTTCCTTCCACCGCTTCAGGTGGGCAGTAAGACACACCACACTCAGCGTTTTGTGTACCTGGGTTTACAACGAAAATACGAATGTTAGTCCCTTCTGGCTGTTGACCGAGAAGATTAGCGAAATGCGTTTGCGCAGTTTCTGTAATAGTAATATTTGACACGACAATACCCGAGTAAATTTGTAGGTTACTGCTGCTATTCTACTCTTGTTGGCGTATGGATCTAGTTTTTTTGCTGATAAGGCATAGTAAAGCGATCTAGAGCGAAGTAGGAGCAGGTGTTCTGCAGATGCAGTAAATATCGATGCTTTCTACACCAACTTCAAGTAGTAATTGGCATAATTGTCGTACCGTACTGCCCGTTGTGACGACATCATCGACAATCGCTACATGTTCAAATATCGGCTTCTTACTGAGCACAAATGCCCCTTGTAAGTTTTGCTCCCGGTTAGATTTTTTATGGCCTCGTTGGGAATCTGCGTATTTGATTCGACGAAATAACTTGGGGTCAAAATGGCTATCCAGATGGGTTGCCAAGTGTCTGGCAAGCACATCACTTTGATTGAATCCGCGCGATAAATAGCGTCGCCAGTGCAGTGGAACGCTGGTAATCAGTGTCGCTGGAGAAGAAATACGACTGGCAAGCAACTGAGTCAGCGCGTCGATGTGCCAACTCTCGCCATGATCCTTAAAGCGCTGAACCTCGCGTGACAGAGGAAACGCATAGTCACCGAGAGTAATGAGTCGCTGCCAGGGCGGTGGTTCGGCCAAGCACTCGCCACACACCGTGTCGCTCCTTTCTGTTTCCTGCATAGCCAAACCGCAATGTTGGCACCTTCTAATCGGATTAAGATACTGAAAACAATGGCTACACCAACGAAGAGCGTTCGGTGATTGTGCTGTTTTCAGTGGCAGCCTGCACAAACCACATTGACTACCGAGCACGCGATGCATGATGTTTTGCCAGTGATGAGATAACATACAACTTATTCAGGTAGAGGTTTTGCACAGACTAACGCCGGGATGTAAGCGTAAGGAATAAGTTAAGTGGGAGAGATTGAGAGCATGAGCACGAATTTACACTGGCAGTCGTTTGGTCAGGGACCAGATTTGGTGTTACTGCATGGCTGGGGAATGAATGGCGCGGTTTGGCAACAAACCATCGAGTCCCTTCAGTGCAGTTTTCGGGTGCACGTGGTTGATCTTCCAGGATACGGCCACAGCGCTGAACATCATGGCGAAGATTTAGCTCATATTGCTCAGATGGTGCTTGAAGACGCGCCAGAAAAAGCGGTTTGGCTGGGCTGGTCATTAGGCGGTTTGGTGGCGACTCATATTGCGCTTAACGCACCAGAGCGCGTGAATAAACTCATCACTGTGGCGAGCTCTCCTAAATTTGCGGCAGAGAAAACATGGCGTGGCATTCAGCCTAAGGTTTTGAGTGCTTTTACCGAGCAGTTGCTGGAAGATTTTTCACTCACAATCGAGCGTTTTATGGCGCTGCAAGCAATGGGCAGCCCATCAGCACGCAAAGACGTAAAATTGCTTAAGCAAGCGGTGCTCTCTCGCCCTCAGCCGAATCCAGACTCACTGCTGGTGGGTTTAAATATCTTAGCGGACGTTGATCTGCGCGATGCGCTTACGTCGCTGACCATGCCGATGTTACGTTTGTATGGACGACTAGACGGGCTGGTACCGATTAAGGTCGCCAGCGATCTCAATGAGCAGTTGCCACACACTGAGCATGGCATCTTTAGCCAGTCTTCCCATGCGCCGTTTATGACTGAACATGACGCGTTTTGTGCGCAAGTTCGAGAATTTGCGGTTCGCTAACGGTTCGCGGCGCAAAAAACTTAAGTTGTTTAAAAAGTGGTCGATAAAGGTTTGAGCTAGGCTGTATTTGCTAGCGGCATAGACGAGTGGCGACTCCGAGGAGGGTTCGCAATGATTGTGTCACCGACCAACGTAAGTGTGCCATTGATCGCCCCGTCCGTGAATGTGCAAACGGAGCAAGCGGCTCGTGACAACAAAGTCCGGGAGCCTGTGACGCCAACGACTGCATTGGTTAAAACCAGTGCAGAGCGCAAAGTAAAAGGAGATGACAAGCGGCGACGCCAGTCTGCTTGGGATCCTTCTGAGCACCCCAGTTATGAAAGGGAGCCTGAAGTTGACGCTCGTTACTCTGAAGAACCCGCCGATACGTTAGAACGGCTTTTCGGATTACTCGCACTCAAGTCGTACAGTGAAGAACAGGGTAAAGGCTATACGATACGCTTTCGCTTACCTAAGCGCATTCTGGATGCTGCGATCTATCAAGGATTGATGGAAAGGCGCAGGAAAGTGATCAAGTTTCATTATGGTCATTCGGTCGCGCCTCATACACCGTCAGACGTGATAGCAGTATTGTAATAACTCAACACTCTACTCAAATAAAAACGCTCCAGTCAGAGCGAACTGACTGGAGCGTTTTCTTTTTTGTTTTTAACGGAATTTACTTTTTCGCCTTGGCAAAAGCCGCGGCAAAAGCGCCACCCATTGCGTTATTTCCTAATGCATTATTTGATGAGGAATTATCACGACGTGGTTGACGACGTTGCTGATCATTACGACGCGGCGCATCAGAACGCTGGCTGCGATTGTCCTGGCCCGGTTCATCGTTCAGACGCATCGACAGAGCGATACGTTTACGCTGAACATCCACTTCCATCACTTTGACTTTGACGATGTCGCCCGCTTTTACCACTTCACGCGGGTCAGAGACAAAGCGATCCGTCAGTGCTGAGATGTGTACCAATCCATCTTGATGGACACCGATATCAACGAATGCACCAAAGTTTGCGACGTTCGATACCACACCTTCCAGAATCATGCCGGGTTCCAAGTCTGCTACGGTGTTAACTCCGTCAGCAAAGGTCGCGGTTTTAAATTCAGGGCGAGGGTCACGGCCCGGTTTATCCAGTTCTTTGATGATGTCAGTCACTGTCGGAACACCAAAGTTGTCGTCAGTGTAATCCACAGCATGCAAGCTTTTCAGGAAAGTGGTATCGCCGATGAGTGCTTTAACGTCTTTGCTGTTTTTCGCTGCGATGCTTTTGACCACTGGGTAGGCTTCCGGGTGAACCGAAGAGGCATCCAGCGGGTTTTTTCCATCCATGATACGCAGGAAACCAGCACACTGTTCAAAGGCTTTTGGCCCTAAGCGAGGCACTTTTTTCAGAGTCGTACGCGCATCAAAGCGGCCGTTTTCATCACGGAAATCAACGATGTTTTGCGCGATGGTACTGGAAAGGCCAGCCACTCGAGTCAGCAGTGCGGCAGATGCAGTGTTAACGTCCACACCCACGGCGTTAACACAGTCTTCTACCACTGCATCAAGACGTTTTGCCAGCATCGATTGGCTGACATCATGCTGGTATTGACCCACACCGATCGATTTAGGATCGATTTTCACCAGCTCCGCCAGAGGATCTTGCAAACGACGTGCGATAGAAACAGCGCCACGCAGCGAAACGTCCATATTCGGGAACTCTTTCGCTGCCAGCTCTGATGCTGAGTAAACCGAAGCTCCGGCTTCACTGACCATGATTTTTTGTACTTTCAGGTTGCCGCGCTTAATGACGTCAGCGACAAAACTGTCTGTCTCACGAGAAGCCGTACCGTTACCAATGGCGATCAAGTCAACGTTAAACTTGCGTACCAGTTGGTCCACAATCTGAGCCGATTTATCGTATTGTTTTTGCGGCGGGTGAGGGTAGATGGTCTCGGTCGTCAGTACCTTACCAGTGGAGTCGACTACTGCGATTTTTGAACCAGTACGTAGACCCGGATCGAGGCCCAGCGTGGCACGAGGGCCAGCTGGAGCCGCCATCAACAAATCTTTCAGGTTGGTGGCGAACACATCAATCGCTTCGATTTCTGCGCGCTCTTTCATCGCACCCATTAGCTCGGTTTCCATGTGCATTGACACTTTGATGCGCCATGCCCAGCTGATTACCTGTTTACGCCACGTATCTGCGGGTGCATTGCTAAGTGTCACGCCATAATGGTCTGCAATGATGGTTTCACAGTAAGACTGACGAACGCCTTCTTCCTGTTCTGGGTCGGCATTCATCGCCAAGGTTAGGAAACCCTCGTTACGGCCACGGAGCATCGCAAGGGCACGGTGAGATGGCACTTTGCTGAGTGGCTCATTGTGGCTGAAGTAATCTTTAAATTTCTCACCTTCGTTCTCTTTGCCTTCGACAACACGGGCAACGAGCTCTGCATTACGGTTCAGATGCGTACGAATCTTTTCTAACAGGTTGGCGTCTTCGGCGATGCGCTCCATGATGATGGCACGCGCGCCATCCAGTGCCGCTTTGGTATCCGCGATACCTTTGTCTGCGTCAAGGTACTTACTTGCTTCGCTTTCTGGTTCAGTTTGCGGATGATTCCACAGGGCGTCAGCGAGTGGCTCTAAACCTGCTTCAATTGCGATTTGGCCTTTAGTACGACGCTTTGGTTTGTAAGGCAGGTAAAGATCTTCCAGACGAGTTTTACTGTCTGCCTGAGTGATTTCTGTTTCCAGTTCAGGCGTCAGCTTACCTTGCTCCTGAATAGACTTCAGAATGGTTTGACGACGGTCGTCCAGTTCACGAAGGTAAGACAGGCGACTGTCCAGCGTACGCAGTTGGGTGTCATCAAGGCCACCCGTCACCTCTTTACGGTAACGTGCGATAAAAGGAACGGTGTTACCGTCATCAATCAGGGTGACAGCAGCGTTGACTTGCTCTGGGCGAACATTCAGCTCTTGAGCAATCATGCGACAGATAGCTTGGCTCATCCGTGTATTCTCTTTTTATTCAGTTGAGTTTCGTTAGGTATAAACATTGGGGTCATTCGATGAATTTGCAATGTTTTCCGCGAGCAGTGCAAAAATTTACCGGGCGCTGGTGGACATCAGTCAGGTTTGTGTCAAAACTTTAATTAAATTGAGAACTTATATCCTCGATTATCAACTAAAGTACATACCTTAGCTCATAGGGATAATCATGATGAAAAAAATGTCTTTGGCTTTGGCGCTTACCAGTGCCTTACTTGTTGCGCCATTTAGCTGGGCGCAATCTCTTTCCGCAACCACTCAAGATCCAATTTACCAACTTGATGACAAACTGGTGTTAGGCCGGGTTGAAAATGTCTATTACAGCGAGATTCCAGAGCTAAGTGACGTGCCGTTTATGGGTAAGATTGACACGGGTGCCGATACCACCTCGATGCATGCCGAGAATATTCACGTCACCAGCTCGAACCCAGAGTTCTCTAACCTGAAAGATAACGAGTTACTTTGGGCGATCATCGATGATCTGGGTGGTACTAAAGCCAAGTGGGATGATGGGACTTTCGAGCCGTATCAAGTCAAAGTGAGCTTTACCATTCAGCACCCTTACACGGGCAAACAGATCACCGTCACCGATGATCTGGAACGTATCAGTGCGATTCGCAGCCGTACCAGTACAAAACCGATATTGCGTCCAAACGTAAAAATGCCGATGACGATAGCGGGTCATACCGTTGATACCGTTGTGAACTTAACCGCACGTAAGCAGTTTTCTGCCCCAATTCTGATTGGAAAAACCTATCTGAAAGATAACGCGTGGGTGTTTGCCGGATATGACTACCTGCAGCAGCAGCCCAAGGCCAAAATGATTGGTAAGCAAGAGCTTGTCTCTGTAGAAGGCGTTCCTTACAAGGTGAGTATTTCGACCAGCAGTCGCTACACCAATGCGCATGCTCTGGACATCAAAGTAGATAAGAAGGCCAAGCAAGTGTCCTTCACCTTAGAGGGCGAAAACGGTAAGCGACACCCGATGACACTGCCGCTGATTCGTATGCTTAAAACGACCAAGGGTGAGCGACCACTGGTATATTTACCTGTGAAAGTGTCGGAAAGTGAAACTCAGCACTGGTTGGTGTATTTGCGTGATCGCAGCAATTTTAGCTCACAGCTGCGCTTAGGCAATGATGTGGTTAGCCAGCACTTTGTGGTCGATACCGATAAAGAAAACCTGCTTGGTGGTGTTGAAAAGACCTTTAAGAGTGCTCTGAAAGCCAAACCTCTGGTGATTTCTCCTGAGGAGACTCTCAATATTGATGGCTACTCCGTACCAGCCTATCCAACGTTTACCGTCAAAACTCCGCTTCTTCGCGTGCATGGCTTTGAGCTCAGCGAAAAAGGCAAAGATGAAGTGGCGACCTACTACTTAACCAATGAACAGGACAAAGAGGAAAAAATCACTAAACCCGTTGTGAAAAAACTAAGAGTGGGCGATATGGTGCGCCCTGTGGTTGAAGGGGATTTTGTATTTGGGAACACAGAGAAGAGCATCGAATTTGCCATTGATGTGTTGGAGAACGAAGAAACTCAACCGTTTTTCGTGTTTGGCCATGATATGGCAAAAGGCGGTGTGTTGCTGAATACGCGTGCGGATCACCTCTTGGATGCCAAACCATTATTCCGGGCTGGTCATATTGAAGTGGCTGAAGTGGAAGGCATGTTATTCCCGGTGAAACTGGATACGGGGGCTGACGTCAGCTCAATCAGCGCTACTGATATTAAGCAATTTCAGAAAGACGGCAAAGACATGGTGAGCTTCACTTATGAAAACGATTATGGCGTGAAAAAACAGCTGACTCGTGAAGTGGTCAATGTGATGCACATTACCGCGAAGAAGGGCGAGAAAACCAATGTCAGGCCAGTGGTTAAAATGCACGTGAAACTGGGTGATCTGGAGAAGAAAATAGAGGTCAACCTTCAGGACAGAGAACGTTTTAAGTACAGCATGATTTTGGGTAAAAACTTTTTGAAGCATGGTGTGGTGGTGTCGAGTGATACCAATTACATCGTGACGAAAAAATCGGATGTCAAAAAGTAAAAACTCAGTCAATTTGTAGGCTGAACGCCAACTTCGCCCCGTGTTTTACGTACTGTGATTGGTATAATCTCAGAATTAGATCCGGGGCATAAACCAAACGAAAATCACCCGTCTTCCAAGGAGAAAAATTGAAAACTAAGCTGATTACGCGTGAAGGCTATAACAAACTCAAACAAGAGCACGATTACCTCTGGAACGAAAAGCGACCTGAGATCACCAAAATAGTCACCTGGGCCGCCAGTCTGGGCGATCGCTCTGAAAATGCAGATTACACCTTCAATAAACGATTATTGCGCCAAATCGATCGTCGCGTTCGTTTTCTCAGAAAGTTTTTACCTGAAGTGACCATCGTGGATTACTCACCTCAGCAAGAAGGTAAGGTCTTCTTCGGAGCTTGGGTCGAGATCGAAAATGAAGCGGGTGACGTGAAGAAGTTTCGTATTGTCGGGCCGGAAGAGATCTATGGCGATGCGAAAGGCTATATCTCTATCGACTCACCCATGGCACGCGCGATGCTAAAAAAACAAGTCTATGAAGAGTTTACGGTTAGGACGCCCGATGGCGATAAAGAGTGGTTCATTAACTCGATTGAGTACAACCTATCCAGCCCAGATGCGACAAACCCTAGCTAGGGTGACTGGTCGGTGAGTGAATGTTCCGACCATGTTTAACCGACATCCTCTTCATCCTGAGAAGAAAAGGCATTGAGCGCTTTTATAGGAGCACATAAATGATGAGAGCAGTGATTAGTGGCACCGTATTAACCGTAGGATGTTCATTTTCTGCGTTTTCCCAAGAAGAACTAAAAGGGTGTGATGCAAAAGAGTTTGCTGTCGAGCAGCAACTTGAATACGCCAAAGTGCAAGGTAAAGAGCAGCATATTGAAGGCCTCGAACGTGCGTTAGCTTCGGTACAAAGTGAGTGTATTCGAGAGGAGCAGCGCCAGAAATTACATGCAGAAATTGAAAAAAGTACTCAAAAGGAAAAGTTGCAAGCCAGCAGTGAAACAGAGTGGGAACTGAGCCAGTAACCTCCGGTTGATAGGCGATATTTTTGCTAATCTAAGCAATCACTTCGCTCAATATTAGCGCTGTATCTTCGAAATAATGTGTCAAAAGAGCGGCTAAGATAAAAAGAGTAACAATTTGCACAAGCACGTTTGAAAAAACAGTGATACATTTTCGACAATACATGCTTCTGAAAGGATGTTTCAATGCAGGAAAATCATAAAATTTTAGTGGTTGATGACGATGCTCGTTTACGTGCTCTATTGGAGCGTTACCTTTCTGAGCAAGGTTTTCAGGTTCGTAGCGTTGCCAATGGCGAACAAATGGATCGCTTACTGACGCGTGAAAACTTTCACTTAATGGTGCTCGATTTGATGTTGCCAGGTGAAGACGGTTTATCTATCTGTCGCCGCTTACGTAACGCGAACAACATGTTACCTATCCTGATGCTTACTGCAAAAGGGGACGAAGTTGATCGTATTGTTGGCTTAGAAGTCGGGGCAGACGATTACCTGCCAAAACCGTTTAACCCGCGTGAGTTGTTGGCTCGCATTAAAGCGGTATTGCGCCGTCAAACCATCGAACTGCCGGGCGCACCAAGCACGGAAGAAAAAGTGGTGGAATTTGGCGAATTCCGTTTAAACCTCGGAACGCGTGAAATGTTCCGTGGCGAAGAATCGATGCCGTTAACATCTGGTGAGTTTGCCGTACTAAAAGCCTTAGTCACCAACGCACGTGAGCCAATGTCGCGAGACAAACTGATGAATATGGCCCGTGGCCGTGAATATTCGGCAATGGAACGTTCTATTGACGTCCAAATTTCTCGTCTTCGTCGCATGTTGGAAGATGACCCGAGCAAACCACGTTACATTCAGACGGTATGGGGCTTGGGCTACGTATTTGTCCCAGACGGCAAAGAAGTATAATTCGCGTAACTGCACTCCGATAGTTGTCTGTACATTCCGTCCTCTTGCATCTCCTGTATGGGGGCGGAAAATCGCGATTAGGCACATTCTTTTAGCAATACTCTGTTAGGATCACCAGGAACTGTCCATGCGAATCCGAAGCTCTCTCACTCAATCTATTCTGCTGTTCATTTCTTTGCTTCTCGCTAGCCAAGTCTTCTCTTATTACGCCGTTTTCAACTATGCGTTGATGCCGAGCCTGCAGCAGTTCAATAAAATTCTCGCTCATGAGCTCAACCTGGTGCTTGATGCCGACGGAGAGCTTCAGTATGAGGCACCAATAAGGCGTCAGTTATTAGAAAGGCTGGGCGTAACGGTTCACAGTATTGATAGTGAAAGAGCGGACGAGTTTAATCACGCGATGTCGATTGAATTGATGTCTGAAGAAATGACTCAAGAACTGGATTCTCCGACTGAAGTACGTTTGATGTTGGGCGAGGAGAGTTACATCTTGTGGATGCACATCGACAAGCTGCCCAACTCGCTTATTCGTATCCCGCTCTCAGAGCTGCAAGAAGAGGATTTTGCGCCGCTATTTCGTAACAGCCTGATCATGGCATTGCTGATTATCGCTGGTGGCTGGCTCTTTATTCGTTTTCAAAACCGCCCGTTACTGGCGTTAGAAAAAGCAGCTAAGGGGGTTGGTCGTGGTGAGATACCGCCACCGATACCAGAGAAAGGCGCGTTAGAAATTCGAGCGGTGACCCGTGCTTTTAATCAGATGTCGAAGGGTATTCAGGAGCTGGAAGAAGACCGCGCCTTGTTGATGGCGGGGATCAGCCACGATTTACGAACACCGTTAACCCGAATTCGTCTCGCGACAGAAATGATGTCACCAGAGGAAAGCTATCTCGCTGAAGGCATCATCAGCGACACGGAAGAGTGTAATGAAATCATCAGCCAGTTTATGGATTACCTTAAGCCGGTGAATAACCAGACGTTTGAGGCGGTGTCTCTGAACGACATAGTATGCGATGTCGCGAGCTCAGAAGGCAGTGATGAGCGGGAAATTGAGACCAAAATTGAAGCGTCCATCAAACCCGCTCTGGGTAATTCGATTGCGATTAAACGCGCAGTGACGAACTTAGTGGTCAATGCGGTTCGCTATGGCAATGGCTGGGTCAAAGTGTCGACGGGTATGACCGCAGATAACCAACTGGTTTGGGTCACGGTGGAAGATAACGGCCCCGGTATTGAACCTGATCAGGTAGGTAAGTTGTTTGAACCGTTTACGCGTGGAGATACGGCACGAGGCAGTGAAGGGACTGGACTTGGTCTGGCGATCGTCAAGCGCATTGTCAGCCAGCATTCGGGATCGGTCGTGATGCGTAATCGTAGTGAAGGTGGCTTAATCGCCCAAATTAGCTTCCCGACTAAGTAACCCAACAGCTAAAGCGTCACCAACGAGCAAAATAAAAGCCCAGCTTAGAACCTAAGTTGGGCTTTTTTATTATCCTATTGATCAGTTTAGGATTCTTTGACCTCTTGAACTTCTGGTTCTTCGTCTTCCAGTTTCTCTGGCAATAACAGGTTCAAGATAATTGCAGTAATACCGCCCGCAGCAACACCCGTAGAAAAGATGCTCTTAATAAATTCGGGCATGAATTGCAGAATTTCAGGCTTCTGAGCAATACCAAGGCCCATCGAGAACGACAGCGCCATGATCAGAATCGCACGACGGTCGAGATCAACACGAGAGATAATACGCACACCTGCCGCGGCAATCGTACCAAACATCACGATGGTTGCACCGCCAAGCACAGGCTCAGGAATCAGCTGAACAAAGCTCGCCACACCAGGGAATAAACCAAGTAAAACCAGCATAGCGGAGATGAAGTAACCTACGTAACGGCTTGCGACGCCAGTCAGCATGATAATGCCGTTGTTTTGGCTGAAAGTAGAGTTCGGGAAGCTGTTAAAGACTGCAGCGATCGCTGAGTTTAAACCGTCAGCCAACACGCCACCTTTGATGCGCTTCATGTAAACCGGCCCTTTTACTGGCTCACCGGACACTTCAGAAGTTGCGGTAATATCGCCGATGGCTTCTAGCGCAGTAATAAAGAAAATCAGTACTAGAGGAATAAATAGCGACCAGTCAAACGCTAAGCCGTATTGCATCGGAATTGGCAGCGCAACCAGGTTGGTCTCACTTAGCTGTGAAGTGTCAACCATACCCATAAAGTAGGCCATGATATAGCCAACCAGCATTGCAATGACAATCGAAGCAACGCGAATGTAAGGGTTGTTTGAGCGGTTCAAAAGAACGATCAGACCCAGTACAGTGCCAGCCAGTGCCAACTTGTCCAGGCTACCGAACGTGCCGTCACCCATCGCAGCATAGCCACCGCCCATTGAGACTAATCCAACTTGAATCAATGTCAGACCAATCAGAGTTACCACAATACCTGAAACCAGCGGAGTGATGATGCGGCGAGCGTGCTCAAGCACTCGAGACAGTAGAATTTCCGCGAATGAAGCGACCAGAATCGTGCCGAAAATCGCGGCCATCATGGTGCTGATGTCTGCACCGCCCGCTTTCAATGACAAGCCGGCACCAATGATTGGGCCTAAAAAGTTAAAGCTTGTGCCTTGCACGGATAACAGGCCAGAGCCTATCGGGCCAAAGGTACGAATTTGAATAAATGACGACACACCAGAAGCAAATAGAGACATGCTGATAATCGTATTTGTCTGATCGGCTGGTACGCCCAAGGATTGGCAAATGATCAACGAAGGGGTAATAACCGCAACGAACATCGCTAACAAGTGCTGAATGGCGGCGAAAATTGTTTGTGGCAGTGGTGGGCGATCATTTAATTGATAGACCAGTTCCGAAGATCGGTTTGAAGTTGTCATGGTTTGTCTCGCTTGTCGCAATATTTATTACCCAGCGCTCGCTGAATGGGAGTACTGGGAGGAGCTGACGTTTTGATCTGTGATTGCTGTTAATCAGTGTCAACTCAGATTGGTTGGGGTAAATACCCTAATTTTGTGCGCGATTATAGAGCGATTTATTTAAAAAGCAAACGATTGCCATGAGGCGTTGATAATCAATTATTCGGACTATTTTAAGCTTAAGCTTTGGAGTAAATATCCCGTTCGCCTAACCAACGATCGATGATCGCCGTGGCATTAGTAGGGTAATTGTCGTGAATATGGCGAGCTATGCGTTGAACTTCGGGTATTAAGCGCTGATCACGAACCAAGTCCGCAATTTTAAAATCTGCCAGACCGGTTTGCTTGGTACCTAATAACTCACCAGGGCCACGGATCTCCAAATCTTTCTGCGCAATGACAAAGCCGTCGTTGCTTTCACGCAGAACGCCGAGTCGCTTTTGTGCGGTTTTTGATAGCGGTGAATGATAGAGCAGAACACAATGACTGGCGACAGAGCCTCGTCCAACACGGCCTCTCAGCTGGTGGAGCTGAGCTAAACCGAGTCTCTCCGGGTTTTCGATGATCATCAGGCTTGAGTTTGGTACGTCCACGCCGACTTCTATGACTGTCGTAGCAACAAGTAGGTGCAGTTTGTTGTCTTTAAAATCCTGCATCACCGCTTGTTTTTCCGCTGGCTTCATCCGGCCATGAACCAAGCCAATTTTTACATCAGGCAACTTGCGTTGCAGTTCTTCAGCCGTATCAGCGGCAGCTTGTGCCTCCAATACCTCAGATTCATCAATCAGTGTACACACCCAGTAGGCTTGCTTACCTTCGTTGAGACAGGCATGGCGAACTCTTTCTACTATGTCGTCGCGTTTTGTATCGGGAATCGCGACGGTTTGAATCGGAGTTCGGCCCGGTGGTAATTCGTCAATTACTGAGGTTTCCAAATCGGCGTAAGCAGTCATCGCTAAGGTACGTGGGATAGGGGTTGCGGTCATGATGAGCTGATGTGGGTAAGCGCCTTGCTTGGCTCCTTTCTCACGTAACTCTAATCGCTGGTGGACGCCAAAGCGGTGCTGTTCATCAATAATAACCAGCGCCAGATGATGGAATTCAACATGTTCCTGAAACAAGGCGTGAGTACCCACTACCATTTGTGCTTCACCGCTGGCAATGCGTGCGAGCTCTGCTTCTTTGGCTTTACCCTTTAACTTACCTGCCAGCCAGCCCACTTGGATTCCCATTGATTCAAACCAGTTGGCAAAGTTGATGGCATGCTGTTCGGCTAGCAGCTCAGTGGGTGCCATTAGTGCGACCTGATAACCGTGCTCGATAGCTCGAACCGCAGCCAGTGCCGCGACGAGGGTTTTCCCTGAGCCTACATCGCCTTGGACAAGGCGCATCATCGGGTGAGGTTTCTCCAGATCGGCTTCAATCTCTTTTACCACTCGTGCTTGAGCGTTGGTTGGTGAGAACGGCAGTTGTGCCAGAAGTTGGTTCTTCAGTTTTTCACAAGGAGCAAGTGGCAAAGCAATATCTTGCTGTCCTTTACTGCGCACTGCCAACATAGAGAGGTTCTGAGCCAACAGTTCTTCCATGATCAGGCGGATTTGTGCCGGATGCTTACCTTCATCAAACTCATCCAAGTTGATCGTTGGGGGCGGTCGGTGAATGGTGTGCAGCGCCTGAGACATGGTGATTTGGTGATCGTATAAACCCGCTGGCAGTAACTCTTGTACGGCGGCTTTATCCAATAACGCTAATGCCTGCTCGGTCAGGTTACGCAAGGTGATTTGTCGTAGGCCATCTGTGGTTGGATAAACGGGCGTCAGGCTTTGTTCTACATCTGGCTTTTGTTCGCTGATATAGAACTTGTAATCTGGGTGGACGATTTCCAAACCCATTCCACCACGCTTTATTTCCCCGTAAGCGTGTACTAACTTACCTTGAGAAAAGTTGTTCTTCATCGCCGCGGTAAAATTGAAAAAACGCAGCGTAATGGTGCCGTTACCATCACTGATTTTTACCGTGAGCATTTTGCGTTTACCGAAAATGGTATCTACGGCCATCACCTTGCCTTGTACTGCGGCCCACAGCCCTGCATGGAGCTTAGCAATAGGATAAATACGGGTACGATCTTCGTAACGAAGTGGCAGGTGAAACAGTAAATCCTGAACCGAATGCAAGCCAACTTTGGCTAGTTTTTCTGCGACTTTCGCGCCAACCCCTGAAAGGGAAGTTAATGGAACAGCAGATAGCAGTTGGGCAGACATAGAAGGCTCAAAAAAATGGTTAACATTGCAATATGTTAACCATGGAGCTGTGTTTTTGTACAGGAAAAAATAAGAGGAGCGACCAGGAACTAGGATCCTAGTCTCGCTATTATTTCTGCTGCATCTCTTTCCACCACGCTTCATCGGCGATGATTTGACCCTCATCGTCGAGTGGCGGATAAGCGAGACCTTTACGTTTCGCAACTTTAGCCAGAACCGGGTGACCTCGCTCAAACAGAATTCGGTTAATCGTCTCTTTCGGCAGAGAGCTTTCTTCACGCTCGTACATACCAGCGGCTTCACGTTGACGCTGAGCTTCATACAAAATCACCGCACTTGCGACAGAAACATTGAGAGACTGCACCATGCCAATCATCGGGATGATGATGTCTTGATCAGCGAGCTGTTTGGCTTGTTCTGAAGCGCCTGTTTTCTCACTGCCTAAAATGATGGCGGTTGGTTTTGTGTAGTCGATGTCTCGAAAGTCGACAGCTGTTTCCGATAGGTTAGTCACCAGCACCTGCATGCCTTGCGCTTTTAACTCGGTCACGGCGTCTTCGATTGAATCGTGAGTGTCCACTTCTACCCAGTTGCGTGCGCCCGCTGATGTGTGGCTCAGGGTACGCATTTTATTTGGCCAAATGGCGTGGACTTTGTGTAAGCCAGTTGCATCGGCAGTGCGGATAACCGCTGAGACGTTATTCGGCTTGTGAACTTCTTCAAGGCATAGCGTTAGGTCGGTCTGGCGTGCTTTCAGGACTTGGTGGATACGGTGGTAGCGTTCTAGGTTCATAGTAAATAGGGATATAAAAAATCGCCACCTAGCGGAGTAGGTGGCGATGGTTGTTATTATCTTCTTCTGCGTCGGACTCGAGTCGCGTGTGGCATCGCTTTGATTTTTCTCATGATGCCAGCAAGGTGAACACGATCTTTGGTGGTCAGCAGTACGGTGACGGTATACAGGCGACCATCACGTTCTTCCGTTGACAAGCCATGGATGTTCGAGCCTGTTTTCGAAATTACGTTGGTTAGCTCAGCGAGCGCACCCTGATGGTTGAGCATGTCGACTTTAAGTTCAGCGATGAACTCTTTATCGTAATCGTCAGACCAGGCAACCGCCATGTAGCGATCCGGTTCTTTCTGGTAACCACGTACGTTTGGACAGGTTTCGCGGTGAACAACTAATCCACGACCCGGTGATACGTGTGCAATAATATGATCATCCGGAATTGGGTGACAACAGTTTGCAAACGTCAGCAGTAAACCTTCCGCGCCACGAATTGGCAGCTTCTTCTTCGAATCACCAGGAATCGAACTGGTTGTGGTCAGTTCTTCGGTATCACCTAGCAGACGACGCGCAATGACGATACTCATTAACTCACCCAAACCAATTGCAGCCAACAAGTCATCGGTACTTTCCAAACGAAGGTCAGTCAGGACTTCCTGGACGTTATCTGGGTAAATGGAGTCGATAGAGTGGCGACCAAGTGCGTGATTCAGCAAGCGGCGACCGAGTGTGATTGACTCTTCACGACGCATGGTTTTCAGTACTTGGCGAATCTTGGTGCGAGCACGTGAAGTCACGACATAGTTTAGCCATGCTGCGTTTGGACGTGCACCAGGTGCGCTGATGATCTCAACTGTTTGACCGTTTTTCAGTGCCTTACTCAGTGGGTAAGGGTTACGATCAACACGAGCACCAACACAAGAGTTGCCGACATCAGTATGCACCGCGTAGGCGAAGTCAACCGCTGTCGCGCCAAGTGGCAATTCGACGATACGACCTTTTGGTGTGAAGACGTAAATTTCGTCTGGGAACAGATCCGATTTTACGTTTTCAATGAATTCGAACGAGTTACCCGCGCTTTGCTGCAGTTCAAGCAGGCTTTGCATCCAGCGTTGAGCTTTCACTTGCGCTGTCGTGCCAGAGGTATCGCCTTTGTCTTTGTAAGACCAATGTGCAGCAACACCTTTATCCGCCATTTGATCCATATCTTCAGTACGGATCTGTACTTCTACCGGAACACCATGAGGGCCGACCATCGAAGTATGCAGCGATTGGTAGCCGTTGGCTTTTGGAACCGCGATGTAATCTTTCATGCGGCCTGGGCGTGGCTTGTATAAGCTGTGCACCTGGCCCAGAACGCGATAACACGTATCTGCAGTATCAACAACCACTCGGAAGGCGTAGATATCCATAATGGTGTGGAAGCGCTGTTCTTTGGTTTTCATCTTGTTATAGATAGAGAACAGGTTCTTCTCACGTCCAACAACGCGTGAACTCAGACCGACATCTTGCAGGCGGCCTTCGATCTCGCTGTGGATACGTTGGATCATCTCTTTACGATTACCACGTGCCGTTTTCACGACTTCTTTTAGAACGCGATAACGGTTTGGGTAAAGCGCTTCAAAGCCCAACTCTTCCAGCTCGGTTTTGATATTGTGAATACCAAGACGGTGGGCGAGTGGCGCATAAATCTCTAGAGTTTCACGAGCGATACGGCGTTTTTTGTCTGGTCGAAGTGCGCCAAGCGTACGCATGTTGTGCGTTCGGTCAGCCAGTTTGATCAGAATTACGCGGATGTCTTGCACCATAGCCAGAACCATCTTACGAAAGTTCTCAGCCTGAGCCTCTTTCCTGTCACGGAATTTGAGTTTGTCCAGTTTAGATACACCATCAACCAGCTCAGCCACGGTATTACCGAATTGCTCTTCGAGATCTTCTTTACTGACATCACAATCTTCAATGACGTCATGCAATAGAGCAGCTTGGAGGGTTTCGATATCCAGACGCATTTCTGCCAGGATTCGAGACACAGCGACAGGGTGGATGATGTATGGTTCACCGCTAGAACGGGTTTGCCCTTCATGGGCATCTCGCGCTACCACATAAGATTGACGCAGAGCCTCAATCTGAGGCTCTGTTAGGTATTCTTGGGCAACGTCTTTGAGGCTATCGAATAGATACAAATTATAGGCCCGGGAGGTTGTTGAATTCTCGAGTCAGAATTAACGGTTGTGAGCGATGCTGCTTACTGCCGCTAGCTCTGCCGCTTCTTGCTCTTGTTGTTCTTGACGTTCACGAGCGTCTAGAACTTCTTTCGTGATTAAACCTTCTTCGATTTCGCGAAGTGCGATAACCGTTGGCTTATCGTTCTCTTCTGGCACTAGTGCATCTTTACCGCCAGTTTGCATTTGACGAGCGCGGCGAGCCGCAATCAGTACTAGGTCGAAACGGTTGCCAACTTTTTCAACAGCGTCTTGAACAGTTACGCGTGCCATGAGGACTCCAAATAGTTAACTAAAATATTAGAATGACGAGAAAGTATACAGTCTAACTGCTTTATTTACTAGCGATTAGACGTGCCACTGTAAGCGGGCTTTCTCCGGTGTTTTATTGTCTGCTCTTTGCTACGGAAAATTAAGAGCAAAGAAGCAAGAATTCTTTATGTTTTACAGCGTGACTTTATATTGAAGTTACTCTGCTAACAACGCGTCAAGCATACCTTTATATTTAGCAGCTTGCTTTTCTTCCTTCAATCTTTCAGCTCGAAGAATCGCTTTAAAGTCCATCAGCGCTGTATCGAAATCGTCGTTTACAATCACGTAATCGTACTCGTTGTAATGCGAGATTTCTGACTTGGCTTCTGCCATGCGCTTGGCAATGACTTCATCGCTGTCTTGGCCGCGAGTGTTCAGGCGACGCTCTAGCTCACCATTGGATGGTGGAAGAATGAAGATGCTTTTTGCTTCAGGCATTTGCTCACGAATTTGTCGTGCACCTTGCCAGTCGATATCCAAAAATACGTCGATACCTTTGTTTAGTGTTTCTTCAATCCAGACGCGGGAAGTGCCATAGTAGTTACCGAATACTTCGGCGTATTCCAAAAAGTCACCTTTCGCAATAAGAGCTTCAAACTCTTCTTTTGCTACGAAGTGGTAGTGGATACCATTTTCTTCACCAGGGCGCATGTCGCGAGTGGTGTGAGACACAGACACTTTCATTGCGTATGTCGGATTGCGCTCCAACATTGCTGAGATCAAGCTAGATTTACCTGCGCCGCTAGGTGCAGATACGATATAGAGAGTACCTTTGCCCATTGTACTGTTCCACTATTGATTGGATTGATTGAGTGCCGACGGAAAGTCGCGACAGTCTTATAACGATAGCACTGGCGTTGTTGAATTTACCACCAAAGGGATGGATATTGGTGATAATCCCGCCAGAAAAATGGAGGCGAAGAGTATCATGATCTCTATATTGTTGCCAGTTGATCTTTCTATCTGTACTCACTGTTAATAAAAGAGCAATTTATGCTGATGTGCCTTATTCGGACTCGGTTTCTAAATAGACGGAAAAAAGGGGAAGCTTTCACTTCCCCAGGCGTGCGACTGACTCACACTTAATTTTTTAAGTTTATTGACTTGTCTGAGCTTAGCCCTGGCTTTCTAAGAAAGTGATCCAAGGGTTCGCAACGGCTTTCAAGTCAGGAGACTGAGCGGCACTTTGCATTGCTTTAAGAGCACTGTCTGGCTGGTTCAGCTCAAAATATGCCATGCCACGAATGTAGGCTAATTCGCCTTTTTGATCGCGCTTGGCATCAGGAGCGGCGTTTTGAGTAAACTTCGTCGCTTCTGAATATTGCTTGTCTAAAATCATCAGACGAGCGATTTTGATTTGAGTTTTCGCCTTTGGAGCCAAGTTATAAGCTTGTTGGTAGACGTCGATTGCACGTCCAAGCTCTTGCGCTTGCTGCCAGAATGCACCCTGCTTTTCTAGATTCTCCGCGTTACGCTCTACATGACCTTCGTCAAAGGCCGTTTGAAGCGTTTTTGCTGCTCGGAATGGTACGCCTTGATAAGCCTGGAAGTTCACTAAGCGCAGGTACTCTTTTTCATCTTCCAGAAGACCTAATTTATAGGCCATCTCCAGAGTAGAAAGGGCATTACGCTCTTGGTTTAACTCCATGTAGATACCAGACAATTGCGTCCAGTAACGCTTATTTTTCGGGTACTTGGTCGTTAAAATCTTCAGAACACCGGCCACGCTCTTGAACTGTTTGAGTTCATAATGCGCAGACATCAGCAGCTGGTACCAGGATTCGCTAGGGTCTTTACTCATTGCGATGGCCTGTTTAGTCGGCGGAATCGCATTTTTGTAATCTTCTAGCTGAATATAAGCACTCGCCAGCGTGATGTAGGCATGAGCTTGCGGTTTTTCTTCCGTTGTCTCGGCAATTTTGAACCACTCTTTCATAGTAGAGACGGACTTTTTAAACTGACCTTCAGCAAGATAAAGTTGAGCCACGCTGTAGCGAACCTGTTGAGCAACAGGGACAGGCAGCGCGTTCAAACTCAATGCATCAGCAAAGTATTTGACCGCTTTGGGATAGTTATCTTGCAACGAGTACAAGAAGCCCATTTGTTGCAATAACACGGCGCGGTCATATTCACGTTTGCTGCTACTTAACGCTGAGTTCAGTTTCGAAATCGCTTCCGAATACTTTTCCGTTGCGATCAGTTCCTGAACTTTATTGACGGTTCTGAATGTTTTGTCTGACAACTCAGGAGTGCTGGAGAAAGCAGGCGCGCCGTACGCGCCCGCCAGTAACACCAGAGAAGCCAACAATTTTGTATATGATTTCATGATTGCGACTCCTTAGTTGGTAGAGAACTCAATTTCTTGAGAAAGACGAGAACTTACCGCTTTACCATCGACCATCTTAGGTTTGAAGGTCCATTTGGCTACCGTGGTTTTCGCTGCTTGTCCCAAGCCTAACTTACGTGGTGTTTCTTTTAAGACTTTTACGTCTTCGACGCCACCGCGTTCGTTAACGGTAAACTCTACAAGTACGATACCTTTCTCAAGTCCCGAGCGTGCCGCTTTACGAGGCATCTGCGGTTGGAACGTGGCCAGAGGAACCGGGCCTCCGCCGCCAATGACCTGAGCTCCACCACCTTGTGTGTAGTGACCCAGTACTGAACCACCTGTTACGTTAACAGGAAGGTCTAGATTAGGCATGTTCATTGGAACTTGATCCATCACCGGTTTCACGGTCGACGTCACCTTCATTTCTGGTGGTGGCGGCGGACGCTTAGGTGGTGGTGGTTTCGGGAGTTCGCGTTTTTTCTCCTGTACTTTTTCGTCTGGTTTAATGCGAATGAAATCGACCATACGCTGATCATCATTCGACACTAGCTCGTGGCGCTCTTTGTTTACCAGCTTGTCCATCCCCCAGAACAATCCGAGGGAGACAATGAGCGCCAGTGCAATTGAGGCCAGATACCGCATAAGCTTAATCCTTACCGGTTGCGGCAATGGAGATGCTTTCTACACCTGCCATCTTGATCTGGTCCATAACCTTCACGACTACGCCTGCGTTGGCTTCTGTATCCGCCTGGATAACAACAGCACCATCAGGGCTTTCTGCGCGAAGACGCTCGATGTTGGCGCGAACGGCGTCGACTTCAATGCGTCGTTTATCAACCCACACGTCACCAGCTGCACCAACGGCAACCATGATGTTACCTTTCTTCACGGTTTGTGCTGAGCTTGCCGTTGGGCGGTTTACTTCAATACCAGCTTCTTTAACGAACGATGTTGTTACGATAAAGAAGATCAACATGATGAATACGATGTCGAGCATCGGTGTCATATCGATAGCGGTTTCATCACTGCTATCACTGCTATAGCGTCTTTTCATGACCTATACCTCTAATTCCATTTACTCAGGCAATATGCTTTAGCTTATCTTCCAGCTTTTGCGTTGTGACTTTGGCTAAATGATCAAGACGTGAACTAAAGAACAGTCCTGATAGAGAAGCCACCATCCCGGCTAACGTTGGGATTGTTGCCTTTGAGATCCCCGAGGCCATTGCTCGAGGGCTTCCTGTTCCTGTTACCGCTAAGATGTCGAATACCTGGATCATGCCGACAACGGTGCCGAGCAGGCCGAGTAGGGGACAAAGCGCAATCAGTACTTTCACGATTGGCAGACCCTTTTTATTCTCAATATCCTGACGAGAAACGATTTCTTGTCGGATCATCTTTGCGTTCCAGCTTTGATGTTCTGAACGCTCACTCCAAAGAGTCACGGCTTTTTTCGCGGCTCTCGGAGCGACGGCGGCAAAGTAGAACCAGCGTTCTAGCAGCACTGCCCACAACATGAAGCTGAGGATGAAGATGGCGACGAGTACATCGCCACCCATTCCCAAGAAGCGCCTAATTGATTCAAGTTCTCCAACTAACCACCACATAACGCCTCCTTAGCTTTCGGCTTTATGTAGTTTTTCCTGATAGCGAGCGATGAAACCTGCACTCTGTTCTTCAAGAGTTTGAACCAAACGACGACCTTTACTGTGTACGATGGTGTAAAGGAACAGTAGAGGAATTGCGACAACCAGACCTAGCATGGTGGTTACCAATGCTTCAGAAATACCGCCAGCCATTAGTTTCGGATCACCGGTACCAAATAGCGTGATTGCCTGGAATGTACCGATCATACCCATTACTGTACCCAATAGACCTAGTAGCGGTGCAACTGAAGCAAACAGTTTGATTGAGCTAACAAAGCGTTCGATGCTTGGCGCATTGCGTAAGATGATTTCGTCCAGTTTCGCTTCAAGATCTTCAAGGTTGTCGCCTTTGTGCTCTTGGTAAGCTTGGATAACTTCACCCAGTGGGTTACCAGGGATAACCGTGTCAGATTTCGCCTGTTTACGCATCTTGCCACCGATAACCTGAAGGCGTAGGAAGCAGAACAGTGCAATGATGACACCGACAGCACCCATAGCTAGGATGACGTAACCAACGATACCACCTTGGTCAATACGTTCCTGAACGGTCGGGCTCTGTACCAGTAGCGATAGGATTACGCCACGAGACGGGTCAAGGAACAGCGGCTCGTATGTGCCTTCTGCTGATTCGAAACCAGCAACTTGGCTTGTGATGTTCTTGCTTGGCTGACGTGATAGTTCTTCGAACTTGCCAGTTTGAGGTACGTAAATGACGTATTTGCCATCTGCAATTGCGTTGAACTCACCCACTAGCGTTACGTCGCGAACGGCTTCTTTACCTTCACCGTAAACAACGGTTGCTTGTGTTGTTGATGTATCACCAGATACGACAACTTGTTGAAGAATGGTGTGCCAGAATGCTTCTAGCTCTTGAGTTGACGGTAGCTCTTTACTTTCTGCCAGTTTCGTCAGCAGTGCATCACGCTCTGGGAACTGAACGGCATTTTGCGAAGCGGCAAACAGACCTTTAAATTCGCCTGCGTATTGACGAACTACACCAAACATTTCACCCAAGGTACCTGAACGAACACGCAGTGTTTCGGTTAGTTCAGTCAGTTGTTTGTCGTTTTCGTCGAATGTTGCTTTTAGCTGATCACCCAGTGCTTGTTGTGAGGCAAGCTCATCGCGCGCTTGTTGTAGCAACACGGCTTGTTGATCACGATCGCGCTTGAAGATTGCTTCGCGTTCTTTGTTTTCTTTCGATTCAACAATACTTTCTGATTTTACGTTTTTCAGTAGTTCAGACAGTGTTTGTGGGGTTTCTGCTTGAACGCCAGAAACCATAAATAAGCTAGCTAATAGGCCAGCGGCTAGAGTTTTGAATCCTTTCATCTCTTATTCCTCCCCAGCAAATACAGGCAGTTTGATCAGCGATGGTGGCGCTTGCTTCTTAGCGATGCGCAGACCTTGCTGTACAGCAATACGGTAGCTTTCAGGTAATGTTTCCCATTGACGAGTTTGTTGGTTCCACATACCCGTTTCACCGCCGTCTGGAGATTGGAATAGAAGTGCCGTACGACCAATACGCAAGAAGTCGTAAGTCACAACTTCGCCGCCACGGTCAAGGCTAGCTTTGTAAGATTCGATAGAGCGCGAGAAGCCTTCTTCGATTTGGTAAGCTTCCATTACTTTACGGAATTTCTCTGAAGTCGTTACGTCTGCACGATCCATCAGGCGACGTAATTCTTGAACGCGTTTGTTACGTTCTTCTTTTTGGAACGGCAAGTCGAGCGTCACGAATTCGTCTAGTGCATCGATCATTTTTAGTGTTAGAGGGACAACTTCGGTTGCCGTTTGATCGATTTGAGCAATCTGATTGTTTAATGAATCCAACTCACCTTGTTGAGATTGAACCATACGGTTAATTTGCTCATTGTAGACTTTCATGCTGTCGATTTGACGAAGTAAGCCTTTGTATTCAGCCAACATGCCTTCAGTGCTTTCAGCATAGTTGTCGATTTTTTCTTGTGAAGCCTGTGAAGACTTAGTGGTTTGTGCTTGATTAGAGACTACGGTTCCTGAGTCAGCAGCCATTGCTGCACCACTTACCGACAGGATCGCGGCAGTCAACGCACTTACGCCAAATTCCTTTAACGTCATAGTAGCATCCTTGTTAGTGTATAAAGTCAGTCGAATAGGGCGCAGGAAATCCTCCTGCGCCAAAGGTCTTAATTAAAAGTTTTGAGAGTATTTCAAGAAGTAAACGCGGCCTTGAATGCTGTATAGGTCTGACTCATAAGTCACGCCATCAGCTTCAAATGCTGGATCTTCGTCAGTCAGGTTACGTACACCCGCTGTGAATTTTGCATCCCATGGAGCTAGGTAGTTGTACGCCACGTTCCACGTTGTTTGTGAAGAGATGTGGCCAATTTTCTTGTAGTTGTCATCAACATCTTGCGCCTGGTCTGCGATGTGGTCTGCAGATAGGTAGATGTCGTGATCTTCAAGGAAGCTCACACCAACACCAGAGTTGAAGCGGTACTCAGGCAAGCCGTTGCGGCCTACTTGGTTGTTTGTTGGACCGCCAACGTATTCAGGTGTGCTGTAGTCAAGTACGTAGCTACCCATAAAGTCGTAGCGAACAGTCGCGTAATCGAAGTCGTAACGGTAGCCCAGTTTCAGGTCGATACCAGAAGTGTCTAGTGTACCTAGGTTCTGAAGACCCGCTGTTGCTTCTACGATACGGCCATTTGCATCACGAATGATGTTCGGGTTAGAAACGCCAGAGCTACGCTCTTCGTCGATCATACTTTGCAGTGTATTCAGTGTGATCATGTCATCAATGCTGATGTTGTAGTAATCCACTGTTACGTCTAGATCTTCGATTGGTGAGTAGCTCACACCAAAGTTAAACGATACTGATGTTTCTGCTTCCAGATCTTCGTTTGCAGTACGAGTCACATCGTATTGAGTTTCTGGACAGTCTGCATATGCAATGCCATTCGCTGAACAGTAGCTGTAGTCTTTTGCGAAGTCTGACGAGTAGCTGTCAGCCGCGTAAAGGTCAGATAGTGTTGGAGCACGGAAACCCATGCCAGCGCCAGCGCGGAACATCAGGTTATCAAGAGGCTGGTAACGGAATGATACTTTTGGCGAGATTTCATCACCGAAGTCACTGTAGTGGTCGTAACGAGCCGCGATGTTCATTTCTAGCTCATCAGTGAATGCGATCAAAGATTCCGCGTAGAATGCGTAAGTTTCGCGATCACCTGCAGCAGAGTTACCCGCACTACCGATGATGTTACCCGCTTCACTTTGTGGATCGTAGATGTCTGAGTAATCGTAAGTTGTGAACTCGGCACCAAGGTACAGTGGAATCGTTACGTCACCCACTTGCGCAAGGTCAAACTGAAGACCGCCAGAGAATTGGTGCATTTCCATTTCTGTTTCACGGCCAGTACCTGCAGAAAGCTGGTCTGTCGCGTCTGCGCTGAACTCACCATTTACAAATTGGCCTGACTCAGCCAGTTGTGATGCTGCTGAACCAAAGACATAACCAGTACCTGTTTCGCTACCGTTGGAGTAGTTCATATGGTAGCCAGCTTCCCAAATCACGTCACCGAATGTGTCAGTGTAAAGCGTGCCATCTAAACCTGCTTTGAAGTCAGCCTGGAAATCTTTAACGGTATTATCACGTGTACCAACGTTGTTGAAACGGTAGTAGACTGCAGCTGGACCTTTCGTTGGATCAAGACCATTTTCAGTGAAGAAATCAGCACCGCCACTAGTTGTAGGATCAACGGTAAAGTAACCTGCAGCAGGTGCAAAACGGCCAAAACTTTCGTTACGGTTCAACAGTAACTGTGAGTTAAACGTAGTGTCGTCAGTCAGGAAGATATTACCGTTAACAAATACCGTGTTACGTTCTAGAGAGGCAGTTTGAGCCGCTTCGCCAGTGTAGTCGTAACCACAAATGTCACCCAGACCTGGGTAGTTTGTTAGACCAACAAAACCTTTTGATGTACATGAGGCGTCAGTGTTGTAACCGTTTAGCGCTTTTAGTTCGCCGTCATGGTACACGTTACGGCCGTAAATACTTACGCCAGACATATCGAAGTAGTTCGCTGCGTCAGTATTCGTTGAGCTTAGGTAATCGCGATCGCGTTGGTAGATTTCATCTTTGCTGTCATGCTCAAACGAGAACATGATGTTACCTTTCTCGCCGCTGGTACCCATCACAAGCGCAACGTTTCCTTCATCACCGCCGTCCTGGCTAGGGATGCCTGAACCAACCGTTACGTTAATGCCATCAAACTCTTCTTTCAGGATGATGTTAACGACACCAGCAACCGCATCAGAGCCGTATACCGCAGAGCCACCGTCGGCCATTACTTCAACACGCTCAACAATCGCAGATGGAATTGCGTTGATGTTCGCAGCGCCGCCACCCATGGTTGCAGAACCAGGAAGACGTTTACCGTTAACAAGAACCAAAGTACGTGAAGCGCCTAAACCACGCAGAGACATGGTTGCCTGGCTTTGCCATGAGCTACCAGAGCTTTCACTATAAGAACCAAATGAGTTGAATGAAGATTTACGTAGAACGTCTGCAATCGATACGTCACCAGCACGTTCGATCTCCGCACGACCGATCACTGCTATCGGAGTGCTTCCTTCCATTGATGCGCGCGTAAGGCGCGAACCAGTAACTTTCATCTTTTGAAGTTTTTCAACTTGCTGCTCTTCTGCCTGAGCTGCTACAGGTGCGAAAGCCGTCGCCGTACCCAAAGCAAGGCTGATCGCAACAGATAAAGCTGTTGTGTTTTTATACATCCTTGTTGCTCCAATTTATTATTATTTCCTGTGTCTGGTCGTAAACGACCAAATGTGACGTTAATGTTTCGTTAACGTGCGGCCAATGTATAACCGAGGTCAAAAAAGGAAGTCAAACCAGTGGTAAACTAGGATGGTCAAATGTAAAAAAGATGTAAAAATCTGAAGGGATTGTGAATTGCAGAATAATTAACCAAGTAATAATAAAAAAATGACATTAAACCTCGATAAAACACCGTGTTTTGTCTTTCTTGTAAACTTTAATGGGTTATGTTGTGTATGGTTTTTAAGCGGGTAATTGAATCTGAAAAAAAGTATTTTTCCAGTGAATAATTCTGACATGGGTTTTATATGTAAAGCTAATCAAGTTAGCTCTAGCACGTAGGGTGGTATCAAAATATGATACCCGTTGCTACCAAAGGGCTCACTCGTGATTTCGAGTCAATATGCTTGGTTAGGGATTGTCTTATTATTCTTAATTTCTGCATTTTTATGTAGGGTTTTGGCTCTAATTTAGTCAGATTGATATTCTGTATGAATTATTTTTTGTGGTTTTTTATCATTTTTTACCAAAATATTGCGTTTTTTTTGATAGTGGACGAAGTGCGTCATGTTTTGTTTTTAAACACTTGAAGCCAATGTGGATTCAAGCTAAATATGACGCTGACATTATTGCAGTGATAAAAAACAAGTTATTGACCCACATGGAACGTGCTTCAGTGATTTGAATTTCTGCAAGATAGATATGCACCATTTGGGGCCGGTATTTTTTCTGTTACGCCGGTCTAAATTGGACAGTAGACAAGGAGCAAGTTGTATATGCTGTCGTACTTTTTACGCCGTTTAGCGTTAGTGATTCCGACGTTTCTCGGAATTACCATTCTTATTTTCGCCATTACTCGTTTTGTACCGGGTGGTCCTGTTGAGCGTATGTTGTCTCAAATGCAATCACAGGGAGATGGCGCCGCTTCTATGACGTCTGCGGGTGGTAACACCGCGCTTTCTGACGATCAAATCGCAGAGTTAAATGCTTTCTATGGTTTGGACAAGCCAGTAATGGAAGCGTACGTCGAGTGGTTAAGCCGTTTGGTCACGTTAGATCTTGGCGAATCAACCCGTTACTACGAGCCAGTATCTGAGATGATTGCAGAACGCCTGCCTGTTTCTCTGTTTTACGGAGGGATGACGTTCTTTATCAGTTACTTCATCTCCATTCCTCTCGGTTATTACAAGGCGCTCAAGCATGGCTCCGTGTTTGATTCCTCTTCCTCGATATTGATATTTGTTGGCTATGCCTTACCTGGGTATGTAGTGGGCGTGCTTCTCATTACCTTGTTCAGTTATCACCTCGAGTGGTTCCCTATGGGAGGCTTTGTTGGCGATGACTTCGATGACTATGAAACCTTCTTTGAGCGAGCCAAGGACATCATGTGGCATGCTGTGTTGCCATTGATTTGTTATCTGATTGGTGACTTTGCCACGCTGACAATGACGATGAAAAATAACCTGATGGAAAACTTGTCATCAGATTACATCCGTACTGCAATCGCAAAAGGTTTGCCGTTCAAGAAAGCCGTTCGCCGACATGCTTTGCGTAACAGTTTAATCCCGATTGCGAGCCATTTCGGTAACTCTTTACTTTTCTTTATGACGGGCGCATTCCTGATCGAGGTTATCTTTAACATCGATGGTATTGGCCTGCTGGGCTACGAGTCCATCATGGAGCGTGATTATCCTGTAGTAATGGGCATTGTTGCCATCAACGCGATCTTGTTGTTGATCGGTAACATCATTTCAGATGTCTGTGTTGCTTTAGTCGACCCTCGTGTGAAGTTTGGAGCGTAAGATGTTTACAGTCAGTCCATTAACTCAAAAGAAAATTCGCCACTTTAAAGAGATCAAACGTGGTTACTGGTCATTCGTGGTGTTATCAATCATGTTGATCCTCTCTCTGTTTGCAGAGCTGTTGATCAACAGTAAAGCTCTCGTCGTGAAGTATGACGGCAGTTTCTACTTTCCTGTGGTCAGTGATGTACGCTTAGGCAGTGATTTCGGCCAAAACTCCGCAAGTGAAGCAGATTACCGTGTACTGCAGAAGGTGTTTGAAGAGCAAGGTGGAGATAATTTTGTCATTTTGCCGATCGTTCCTTGGAACCCGTATGAGCAGGATTTCAGCGGTGATTTCCCACCAACAGCACCGAGCGCTGAGAACAAGCACTATTTAGGTACTGACGTTATCGGTCGAGATATCTTAGCTCGTCTGGTTTATGGCTTTAGAACCGCGATGGGATTTGCTTTGCTAACCATGATCGTCTCGTACGCGATTGGTACAGCAGTCGGTTGTGCGATGGGTTTCTGGGGAGGCAAATTCGATTTGTTCGTTCAGCGATTGATCGAAATTTGGTCGATGGTGCCATTCCTGTACGTGATTATGATTCTGGTTTCAATCGTTCAGCCCACCTTCGCGCTCTTCGTCGCCATCAACGTTCTCTTCTCCTGGATGGGGATGACGTGGTACATGCGGACCATGACCTACAAAGAATCGGCTCGTGAATACGTAATGGCAGCGCGTGCTTTGGGTGCATCAACGGGACGTATTCTATTTAATCATATACTTCCTAATACGATGGTTATGATTGTAACACTGGCTCCATTTACTATTGCGGCTAACATTACTGCACTAACAGCGTTAGATTACTTAGGCCTTGGCCTAATGCCACCAACACCGAGCTGGGGTGAGCTACTGCAACAAGGTAAGTCGAATTTAGACTCGCCATGGATTGTGTCTTCAGTAGTGACTTCGATTGTATTGGTATTGGTGATGGTGACCTTCATTGGTGAAGCGATCCGAGCGGCTTTCGACCCGAAAAAATTCACACGCTATGTTTAATTAAGCGTGTGAACAAAACATAAAAAAGGGAAGTTTTATGAATAGATTACTTTTAGCGTCTACGTTGACCGCCCTGAGTTTCGGTGCAATGTCCGCGACGCTCCCGACTGACTTAGAATGGAAAACAAACTGGGATGAGCCGCAATATGGCTCTCCAGAAGCTAAGCGTGGTGGCACTTATCGCACTTATATGTCGAGTTTTCCACAGACATTACGTAGCGTAGGGCCAGACGCGAACGCAGGACTGCGTGCTTTCTTGTTAGATGACACACCGGGTTTAGTGGTGCGCCATCCGGATACTTTGGAATTCATTCCTGAGCTGGCAAATGAATGGGCGTTGGCTGGTGATAATAAGACGGTTTACTTCCGACTAAACCCGGAAGCGAAATGGTCGGATGGCAAGCCAGTGACTGCAGACGATTTTGTCTTCATGCTCAAGTTCTACCGTTCCGCAGATATTCTTGAGCCTTGGTATAACGACTACTACAACAAAACGGTCGCAGACGTCGTTAAATTCGATGATCACACGTTTTCAGTTGTTGCGGCTAAAGAGTTCAACCAAGAAGAACTGATGTTAAGAATGGGCGCGTTACGTCCACGACCTGCTCATTTCTATGCTAATCCAGCCAAAGATGAAAACGGCGATGGCATCCATGATGATTTTGTTCGTTACTACAACTTTAAAAGTGAACCAACCACAAGCGCTTATTACCTGGATGATATCAAGAAAGGCAAAAGCGTAACGTTTAAACACGTTGGTAAAGACTGGTGGGGCTATAGCAATAAGTACTACCAAAACCGCTACAACGTCGACAAGATTCGTATCACTGTCATTCGTGATAATGACATTGCTATGAAGCACTTTGAGAAAGGCAATCTCGATGCCTTTGGCTTAATACTACCAAGTTTGTGGCATGATAAATCGAACACGGAACCGTATCAAAAGGGCTACATCGAGAAGTTCTGGGGCTACAACCAATATCCTGTAGGGGCTGGTGGCCTTTGGATCAACACGGCGCAACCGCTATTGAATGATCTTAATGTGCGCAAAGGTGTCACCTACGCGACGGATTTCGATGGCATGATCGAAAATGTCTTGCGCGGTGACTACTCCCGTAAGCCTAATCCAACCGGTTTTGGCCATGGCAAATATTCGCTGCCAGATGTAAAAGCACCCGCCTTTGATGTCGATAAAGCTATTGCAGCATTTGAAACCGCAGGCTTTGACCAAATTGGGTCTGACGGTATTCGCGTTAACTCTGAAGGTCAGCGACTGAGTTTCGAGTTGACTTATGGAACGCCTGTCCACACTCCGCGTATCGCTTATCTAAAAGAGCAGGCTAAGTTGGCCGGTTTGGACATTGAACTGAAACTGGTGGATGGTTCTTCGATGTTCAAATATGTGCGTGAGAAAAAGCACGATCTCGCTTTCCTGACCATGAGTACTTCTGAGATTCCAACCTATTGGGAATACTTCCATTCGGTCAATGCCAATAAGCCGCAAACGAACAACTTCACCAATTACAGCACACCAGAGCTGGATGAAAAAATCATGGAGTATCGTTTCGGTTTAGATATGGACAAGAAAATCAAACTGGGACACGAAATTCAGCGCAATATTATCGACGCGCACGTGATCATCTCGGGCTACATGGTGCCTTACGTTCGCTACGGCCATTGGCGCTGGCTGAAGCTACCAGAAAAACCGATGAACCGTATGACAGAAGCACTTTACAGTGATGGTGTTATTGGTGACGGCACATACTGGATCGACAGTGATGTGAAAAAAGAAACTCAAAAAGCGATGAAATCGGGTAAGACATTCGAGCCTGTAGTTGAAATCGACGACACCTATAAGCTGTAAGGAGGTGTTATGGAAAACGATGTAATTTTAAGTGTTAAAGACCTCGAAGTAGAATTTACGACCGACGATGGGCCGGTAAAAGTACTCCATGGTGTGAACTTTGATGTTCGAGCCGGACGCACTCTAGGCTTAGTGGGTGAGTCGGGCAGTGGCAAGAGTGTGACCTCAATGTCTATTATGGGGTTGCTGCCGAAGCCATACGGCAATATTGTTAAGGGTGAAGTGAACTACCGCGGAACCAATCTGGTGGATTTGCCTGCAAATGAAATGTATGCAATGCGTGGTAACCGCATTTCTATTATC
Source organism: Allocatenococcus thiocycli (assembly GCF_921292965.1). NCBI lineage: Bacteria > Pseudomonadati > Pseudomonadota > Gammaproteobacteria > Vibrionales > Vibrionaceae > Allocatenococcus > Allocatenococcus thiocycli. Next base: position 54,629 of record NZ_CAKLCK010000041.1, on the reverse strand, counting down.
TTCCAGGATCCAATGACGGCATTGAACCCTGTTCACACCATCGGCCGTCAGATTTGTGAAGTACTCGAACTACACCGCCCAGAGCTGGATAAGAAGTCACGCGAGTCCTATGCGATTGAAATGTTGGATAAAGTAAAAATTCCAATGCCAGAAAAGCGTCTTAACGAGTATCCGCACAACTTGTCTGGCGGTATGCGTCAGCGTGTCATGATCGCAATGGCACTGGCCTGTAAACCAGACATTTTGATCTGTGACGAACCAACAACTGCACTGGATGTAACCGTACAGGCGTCTATCCTTGAACTAATGAATGATCTTCAGGAAGAGACGGGTATGGCGATGATCTTCATTACGCACGACCTTGGTGTGGTGGCAGAAGTGTGCGATGACGTGGCAGTGATGTATGGCGGGCGCATTGTTGAAAAAGCAGAGATTTTTGAACTGTTTGATAACCCGCAGCACCCATACACCGAGCGTTTGATGGGATTGATGCCAAGCTTAGATAATGAACCTAAGCAGATGATCGACATCAAACCAATAGATGCAAGTATGTTTGCTCACTAGTACAAAGTGAACGAGTCATAAAAGAGGATGTTATGGCAAAAGAAGTATTAAGAATTGAAAATCTTAAGCAGCACTTTGTATCTGGTAAAGGGCTGTTTAAGAAAGGCTACACGATTAAAGCGGTAGATGGGGTTTCCCTGTCTGTCGGAGAAGGGGAAACGCTGGGCCTGGTAGGAGAGTCAGGCTGTGGTAAAAGTACCTTAGGCCGAACAATATTAAAGCTTTACGAACCAACGGAAGGCAAAATCTTTTTCGAAGGCAAAGATATCACTAAGCTGTCAGTAAAGCAGATGCGTTCTCTGCGAAAAGACATGCAGATCGTTTTTCAGGACCCAATGGAATCTCTCAACCAGCGTCATACTATCGGTATGATTCTGGAAGAGCCGTTTGTGATTCACAAAGTAGGTACGCCTGCTGAACGTAAACAGTGGGTGAAAGAGTTATTGGTTAAAGTCGGCCTGCCAGAAACCGCGGTAAATCGTTACCCGCACGAGTTTTCTGGTGGCCAGCGTCAACGTATCGGGATTGCTCGTGCGATTGCGCTGAAACCAAAACTTCTGATTTGTGATGAGTCTGTTTCGGCCTTGGACGTTTCCGTTCAGGCACAGATTCTCAATTTGTTGTTACAACTACAGCAAGAAATGAATCTGGCGATCATTTTTATCTCCCATGACCTGTCCGTAGTGAAGCATGTCTCAGATAAAGTCGCGGTGATGTACTTTGGTAAGGTTGTCGAAGCGGGCAATGCGAAAGAAATCTACGCTAACCCACAAAACGAATACACCAAAAAGCTGCTTTCTGCTATCCCAATTACGCATCCTAAATACAGAAAGAAAAAACGTGTGGCTGAAAAAAAGCAGCGAGTGGCGTAAGCCGTGCCACTGCGAATGTAAACAAGCAACGCTCCGCCAAGTAGTCGGGGCGTTTTTCTTTTGTATGCTTTTTACGCTTACATGCTACACTCAGGCTTATCTCTTTGGTTTTGTTTGGATAATTGACTATGGCGTCAGATTTACCGAAATCATTCAGCCGACCGTTCTTAAAAATCTTCCACTTCTTTGAGGCGATATTATTAGTCGCCATTACCTTGGCTACCTTGTATGCCATGGCGGAGGAGTTCATCCATGTCTTTGTTGCAAAACGTGTTTTGTTAACTGACATCTTATTGATGTTTATTTATCTCGAAGTGTTGGCGATGGTACGGCAGTTTGTGATGAACGGGAAAATTCCGGTGCGTTACCCCATCTATATCGCGATGATGGCAATTGCTCGTTACATTACTCTGGGTATGAAAGAGTTGGATGCGGTTCCTGTTGTTTGGCTATCTCTTGCGGCCCTGATTCTTGCGGCGGCGACGCTTTTAATTCGCGCGGGTCACCATTATTGGCCATATGTGGATAAGCGTACAGCAGAAAAGGATGAGTAAAGCTAACTTTGGCCTCTTTTTTGTTAGAACTACTTTTGATTTCTTCTTTTTAGTCTCATTTGAGGGCTGGTTCGAGGTATCTGCTTGAAAGTGAGGTGAACCATATAAATAAGGTTTTTATAAATATGGGTTTGAAGATACATATAGGTTGATTGAGTATCTAGACTATTTTTTTGCACCAATATTGGACTTTATTTTTAATGTTGTTACTTAAGTCGATGTTGGTTGATGTTTTTAAGCCTAAGTAAGTGGTGCTGTTTTTAGAGCAATATCACTGAATAATATAGATATTACCTTTTTTGTTGCCAAGTTTTATACCTCTACTGCATGATAGCCGTTTGAACCGTCAGGATTAGCCTTATCTAATTGGCATACAAGTCTTGTCAATTTTGAGTAATTTATCTGTCGGCTCGAAGCAAACAGTTTTTTTACATTCATAGGTATTTCTTATATTATTGGTCAAAAGCTAAAATTGTTATATTAATCAAGGTTAAAAATAATAGAAACTATTATCGCGGCCCTTCATTGGTATACCCTCACTTGCAAAAAAAAAGGAGATTCAAGTGAAATTTTCACTATTAGCAATCGCGGTTGGCTCCATAATTTTAGTCGGCTGTAATGATAGTAGCACTGATACTGTATCGTTTTCTCAGGATGTACGTGCATTCGATGGTGCTGTTCAAGGTATGACTGGTCAGTTTGATTGTACTGATGGCTCAGGCGGCGCTATCAACGGGACTACTGACTACGATGGTTTTATCACCATTGAAGATGAAACGTTCGCAACTAGCCCTGAAACTTGTTCTGTAACCTTCAATAAAACTGACGGTGCCGTGGATACCTCTAACGGTAAAGACATGTCGAATGTAAGCTACAGTGTGCCAAAAGGCTTGCTCCAAGCGGGTCAAGAAGCAGCGGCAACGCCATTGACGACAATTATTGCCAAAGCTCTGGGTGATGACGATTATTCTGAAGAAGTTGCTAAGGCGACTTTGAAAAGCCTGGGTATCGATGTTGATAATTTAAACAACGAAGGCGTGGAAATTAATGTTATCGATTTGCTCACTGATCCTGAAACTGTATTGGGTGATCTAAAAGAATCAAATCCAACCGTTTACTCAGAAATTATGGTTACCACAGTGGTTCTTTCTGATGCACTAGCTGCTCAAGGTGAAAATTCAGATGTTACTGTTGAGCAACTTACTACTGTGACGAGAAGAGTAAGTCAGGTTGTTTTGGATGAACATCCAAACTATCCGACCAATAACGATGGTGATGAAATCTATGTCGAACTTTCTGGAGCTCTGGAAGATGAGACTGTATTCAACACAATTGCTGATGCAGAACAAGACGAAGATATCAATCAGGATGATCCAATTTTTGATGAACTTAATGAAGATATAGCAACGGGTAAGCCAGCGGAGCCCGTTCCTGAGCCTGAGACTCCACCTACAGGTGGTACAGGTGGTACAGGTGGTAGTGGTAGTGAAGGCGGCGGTGGCGCTTAATAGCTTTCTCCTTCCTTATCATAGCTAAAAGATTAGTCACCCATAGCACACGCTTTGGGTGATTTTTTATAAATGGATGTATCACATGTTCAGACCTAACTTTTCATTACAAAACTGCATACGGACAGTTTTGCTCTTTGCCCCCTGTACCAGTTTTGCCTCACCCGATAACCTAACTTCTTATCAGAGCTTCACCGGGTTGGGGTTCACCCCGAATGCTCAGGTGATTGACACTGGGGATTTCCATATCTCTTTCAGTCAAGGAGTGCCCTATCTAGGAAGTATCGCCCAACTTGATGACTGGTTTCTTGCCGCAGGTATTCTTCCCGGTGTTGAAGCTGGGGGGAGAATTGTTACTCAAACTTACGATTGTAATGGTTACTTCGACTATGGATGCGGTATTCGAGACTTATCCGCATCATTTAAGGCTCAAGTACCCTATGTCTATGACTTAACTGGCATCCAACTAGCCGTCGGGGCTCAAGATGTTGGCGGTGCTGCCAGTAACTTTAGAGCGGCTTATGTCGTCGCAGATAAAACCTTCGAAGGCTACGGATTACGTGTTAGTTCAGGTTTTGGTAAGTCAGATCTTAGTCTTGGGATTATGGACGGGCCTTTTGGTGGGGTCGAGTGGCAACCGCTTTCTTTTGCCCAACTCGTAGGTGAATACGATGCCAGCGAACTCAATGTTACGGCGAAAGTGTTTACCCCTGAGGGCTTTTTACCCTATGGTATTCAGACTTCTGCCCATGTTGAGCTTTACACTGGTCACGAGAACAGTGATCAGACGTTATGGGGGATCAATACAGACATTCCATTGGTTGGATATAGTAGCAATAGCCGTAAGCGATTAAAACAGCCAGAACTAGAAAGTACCGAGCAGCGTCTTACCTCTCAGTTGGCTGCTAGCAAGTCGACAAGTCGGACATCTTTGCAGCAAGCGCTTAAGAATGAAGGCTTTATTAATATTCAAACGGGTACTCATCTTAACCAGTTGGTCATTGCCCTCGAGAACCGTCGTTACAACCACAATGAAGTTGACGGTGTTGGTGTAGCTCTGGGCCTAATAGCAACAAACCTAAGCCATGATACACTTACCGATATTGTTGGTAGTGATTATGCTCCAGTGATCAACTTGCTGCTGCTGAATAACAATATACCAGTAATGCGAGTTTCCACCACGCTAGACTGCTATCAAGACTTTTTGGAGACAGGCGAGTTATGTAAACAGACGTCGTTTTCCTCACAGCACTTGAATGAATATCGGAAACAGACTCAGTGGATCCATCAGCATATCAACGATGGTATGGGGCGTTCGCAGCTTATTTTTGCACCAATTATGAATTACAACGTTGCCACGGAATATGGTGTTTTTGATTATTCTGTTGGTCTGAGTTCCAACCTGTACACACCTCTGTGGCAAGGCGCTGCGTTTGATATCCGACACGTATTGCCTCTTGATGATAGTGATGACTATCAGGAAGGTGGGTACTGGGAAAATCAAAGCTTAGAAAATGAGATTAACCGTGTTCTTGTTCACCAGGCTTTTCGTCTACCTATGGATATCATGACTCAGTTTTCGGCAGGTTATATCTATAGCGGTTACCTTGGAGGAATGAATGAAACCCAGTGGAACTCACCTGAGGGACATCACGGCATTGGTTTTCAGATCAGCGAATTCACCTATAAGGATGACGTTGACTCACGCGGTCGTGAAATTGAAGACAAAGCCACTCGTTTAGCTAACTATACCTATTCAAGACCAGATTGGAACTGGCAGCTAAGCTTGCGAGGTGGAGAGTACTGGCGTGGGGATCAAGGTTATGATATCACCACAACGCATTGGCTCGGTGATGCTAAATTCTTTGCGAAATACTTAAGCAGCGAAGATGAAGAGTTTCTGACTCTTGGCGTCTCTTTACCGTTGACGCCATGGCGAGACATGAAGCCAGGCTACTTGCAAGTCAGAGGTATCGATCAGTATGAACTGACGGTACAAACTCGAGTTAATGACTCTCACAACAATATCAACACCGGACTTGGTCAGTCTGTTGAGCTGCAACACAGTCTTGAACGTGAGTACCTTAACCGTTCTAGGTTAACGCCAGCGTACTTCAATACCTATCAACAGCGAATGAGAAACGCTTATCTTCGTTTGTTGGAACAAGAGCGGTAAGTCGCTTAAAAAGTAATATTAAAGGGCGGTTTCCTTTTGTAGGCACCGCCCTTTTTGCTTTCTGGCTTTTTGGGTAGGGTTATGTTGTCAATGAGTTGGAGTATCGTTATTAACTATCAGGATTATGAATGACGATTCTTTTTCGTATGAGTTCTTATGAGTCTGTGTTCTGCATGTGCTCGTTTATTTGTGACATGCAACTTATTCCAAGATCATGTATAAGGATATTTGTCACATTTATTATTCTGTGTAATTTACTTTATTTATCTTTTGGCCAAAAATGAATGCATTGGTCAACTAGCTATAACTAATGATGGAATTAGAAATGAGTGAAAATCTAAAAAATCAAAATAAGTTATGGTCAAGCTCATTAGCTTGGTATACGCACGACTTTGATCTAAAAATTCTTCCTTCTTGTCTTCATGCCTAATTAATGCGTGTTTTTAGCAACTAATTTTTTTGCTAAATGTTCGTAATCCCTTTGACATCATTTTAAAATCCGACATTACAGTTCTGTACTACTAATTCAGCTCCTTAGTCGTATTTTATCTAAATTTAAATTTTAATTTAACTGATTCATTATTCAGTGCGGTCTAGTACACCAAAATTAAATTTCAGGTGTAATTAATATCGTCTGAATAATAAAAAATATATTTATAGGTATTATTATGGAAAACTTTAAGCATCTACCAGAACCATTCCGTATCCGTGTTGTTGAACCTGTAAAAACCACGACCAGAGAATACCGTGAAGAAGCCATTTTAAAGGCGGGTATGAACCCATTTTTATTAGACAGTGAAGATGTATTTATCGATCTACTCACCGATAGTGGTACTGGTTCGATCACACAAAAAATGCAAGCGGCAATGTTAATGGGTGATGAAGCCTACAGTGGTAGTCGCAGCTACTACGCGCTTGCCAATGCGGTTAAAGATATCTTTGGTTATGAACTGACAATTCCTACTCACCAGGGCCGTGGTGCAGAGCAGATTTATATTCCAATTCTTATCAAGAAGCGTGAGCAGGAGAAAGGCCTCGACCGTTCTAAAATGGTCGCTCTGTCTAATTACTTCTTCGATACAACGCAAGGCCACACTCAAGTGAACTGCTGTGTAGCAAAAAACGTTTATACAGACGAAGCCTTTGACACATCAGTAAATGCCGACTTTAAAGGGAACTTCGATCTGAAAAAACTGGAAATGGCGATTGAAGAAGCGGGTCCTGCCAACGTTCCGTACATTGTAAGTACGATTACTTGTAACTCAGCAGGTGGCCAACCCGTTTCCATTGCAAACCTGAAAGCGGTTTATGAAATCGCTAAACGCTACGATATCCCAGTTATCATGGACTCGGCTCGTTATGCGGAGAACGCTTATTTCGTACAACAGCGTGAGCCAGGTTACCAAGACTGGACGATTGAAGAGATCACTCGCGAAACCTACAAGTACGCGGATGCGCTAGCCATGTCAGCGAAGAAAGACGCAATGGTACAAATGGGTGGCCTGCTGTGTTTCAAAGACGAATCTATGATGGATGTATACACCGAATCTCGTACTCTCTGTGTTGTACAGGAAGGCTTCCCTACTTACGGTGGCCTTGAAGGTGGCGCTATGGAGCGCTTAGCGGTTGGTCTATATGACGGTATGCGTCAGGAGTGGCTGGAGTATCGTATCGGTCAGGTTCAGTACTTAGTTGATGGCCTAGAAGCAATTGGTGTTGTTTGTCAGCAAGCGGGCGGTCACGCGGCGTTCGTAGATGCAGGTAAACTGTTGCCTCACATTCCATCGCATCAATTCCCAGCGCATGCTCTTGCTTGTGAACTGTATAAAGTAGCGGGTATTCGTGCCGTTGAAATCGGTTCTCTGTTACTAGGCCGTGATCCAGCAACGGGTAAGCAGCATGAATGTCCGGCTGAATTGCTGCGCCTGACGATTCCTCGTGCGACGTATACACAAACACACATGGACTTTGTTATCGAAGCCTTTGAGAAAGTGAAAGCCAATGCCCAAAACGTGAAAGGTCTCGATTTTACTTACGAACCGAAAGTACTTCGTCACTTCACTGCCCGACTAAAAGAAATTTAATTCCTGGTAATTAAATAGTAAATCATTAAGCAATAAATAATGGGTGCGTCTCTTCCCTCTGCTGAGGCGCACTTATTCTTAATATCTACCTCTTACTATAAATAAAATTACAAATAACATTAAATATAAATTGTAAATGTTGGCTGATTGTTTATACCTATTTAAAACACTATTATAGAGACATAGGTCATGAAAAATAGTCCATCTTTAGTCGGCGGATCTTGTATTATCGCAAGTGTCTGTGTTGGGGCGGGAATGCTTGGTTTACCAAGCGCAGGCGCAGGTGCTTGGACCGCATGGTCATTAATTGCAATTACCTTTACCATGATTATGATGACAGTATCAGGCTGGATGCTGTTAGAAGCTTTTAAGCGCTATGATTTAAAAGTATCTTTTAATACGGTAACGAAAGATATGCTAGGGAGTACCGTTAACCGAATTAATAATTTAGCAGTATATTTCGTTGGTGGTATTTTACTTTATGCCTATATTACCTCTTCGGGTTTAATCTTAGAAGGCGTATTAGGTCTCAATAATAAAGTAGCTTCAGTTTTATTTGTTGCAATATTTTCTCTTTTCGTATGGCACTCCACTCGAGCGGTAGATAGAATTTCCGTTGTTCTTATTGCCTTTATGGGCCTCAGTTTTATTTTCGGTGTATCTGGCTTAGCTGCAAATATCGATATGTCGATTCTGTTTGACCGCGTCAATCAAGAAACCAGCTATGCACCTTATGCAATGGCGATGCTGCCTGTCGCGTTGACTTCATTTGGTTACCATCACTCCGTCGCAAGTATGCGCTCTTACTACGGTTGCGAGCATCGTGCAAAAAAAGCCATTTTAGGTGGAACGGTCATTGCGCTGACACTTTATTTCTTATGGATGGTGAGTATTTACGGCAATCTGCCACGCAGTGAATTCGGCCCTGTTATTGAGCAAGGCGGTAATGTAGAAGCATTATTATCAGCATTAGGCTCAGCAATTGATTCTGACAAAGTGGCCAACGCCATTAACACCTTCTCTATGGCTGCCATTCTTTCCTCGTTTATTGGGGTCGGGTTAGGCGTCTTCGATTTCCTAGCGGACTTATTCAAGTTTGAAGACACAAAACAAGGCCGAACAAAAACCTGGCTGGCTACATTTTTACCCCCTCTGGTGCTTTCTTTGTTATTTCCGTTTGGTTTCGTTATTGCAATTGGTTATGCCGGTGCGGCAGCTACGGTTTGGGCATGTCTGATCCCTGCGTTATTAGCTCGCAAGTCACGCCGTCTAGAGGGAAGCCATGAAGGATTTGTCGCCCCTGGAGGGAATGCCATGGTTGGCGTACTGATTCTGTTTGGTGTGCTGACAGCGGTGTTCCATTTCATGTCAATGTTGAACCTTCTCCCTGTGTTTAGCATTTAGTCCTCAACAAATCGCAACTTTTACAACTGACTTGAGATAAAAAATGACAAATATTATTAGTACTTCAAAAGCGCCTTTAGCTATTGGTCCATATGTTCAAGGTGTTAATTTAGGTGGCATGATCATGACCTCGGGTCAGCTTCCAATTAACCCAGAAACAAAACAGATGTCGGAGGATGTCGCTGAACAAACGCTGCAATCATTAAACAATGCTTTGGCCATCATAGAAGAGGCCGGGTTGAGCGCCAAAAATATTGTGAAAACAACCGTATTTGTTAAAGACTTAAATGACTTTACTGTTGTTAACAAAGTTTACGGTGACTTTTTTGAGAATCACAACGCATCATTCCCTGCTCGATCTTGTGTTGAGGTCGCTCGTTTACCCATGGATGCAAAAGTGGAAATTGAAGTGATAGCAACGACATAACGACCGCTGAATACGCTTTAACACCTCTACACCTATTTAAAAATAGAAGCATGATAATTTCATAATGTGATTTATTGTCATGCTTTTTTTGTGCCCGTTTTTTATAAATGTTGGAACGTGAAATGAAACTAAATAATAAAAATATACTATTCATCTCTGGTTTAATTCTTTCAAATCAATCGTATGCGCTAACGGTGTATCAAGATGACGTAAACAAGGTAGAAGTATCTGGCGCATTTTTAATGGATTATTGGCAACCCGCTCAATTCCTTGATCACTACTTTAATGCCAGCCGCAGTACGTTAGGTATTGCGATCGAGCGTCAATTAGAGAACGGTTGGTCAACCGATGTAAAATTTGAGTGGGATACGATTCTAAACCCTCCTTCGAACGAATTTGAAACGCAGAATGGTGATAAGTTCAGAAGTCGGCTGGGCTATATAACGGTTGCAAATCAAGAGTTCGGTAGTGTTCGAGTCGGTAAGCAATATTCCGCGTATCATGATGTCGCGGGATACATGGATAACCTTATTGTGTTCGATCCGGATGCAACACCATTATTCAGTGATGGTAAAGATGGTGGCTTTATGGCCACAGCTCGTGGTGACAACCTGGTTGTTTACCGCAAGAGCTTCGATTCGCTGAATGTCTCTGCTCAGTATGGCTTTAATGGGGTAAACAACCGATACAATCAGAACTTAGGTCGAGATAACAACGTTGCCCTGGCGGTAAGCTATGATTTTGACTTTGGTTTAAGTCTTGGCGCAACTCATATGCAAAACAAAGTGGAGGGCAGCTCTTTTGCCGGACTTAATGATGGCGACTCCCAGGAACTGACGACAGTTGCAGCAAAATATGCATATGAAGGTTTTCAAATTTCCGCTGCATTTACTGATGGTAAGAAAGCGCATGAAACCGATTTATTGTATTACCGTGTGACCGAAAGCACTAAAGCAAACCTTTATGCTGACGCTAGCGCTTACGATATGTATGCACACTATTACTTCAACATTGGCTTACGTCCTTATATTTACCTTTCGCAAGTTGATTTTGATGACAGTTCGGTAAATATGGATGGGGAACGTAGCATTTACTCATTTGGTTTAAGCTACCATGCGACACCGCAGTTGATTATTTCTGGTGAAGTTAGAAAAACAGAAGAAGATAATTTGGGTGCAGGAAAGCAGGAGGATACCTTAAGTGGTATGACAATTTTGTATGCATTCTAGTCTGGTCCGAGGGGCGACAGACACGGATGTTGGACTGGGGTAATCAAACAAAAAGACGCTATGGTAAGCGTCTTTTCTATTTTGAATTCTGACGGGCAGTAAACTATGCCATAGAAATTAGACTTAACAGTCCAATAACTGCTGTTGTTGAAAAACACATCAGTGCAGCAGAGATTGAAGGCGTTAACACTTTTCCTAATTCAAGATTATTTTTACCGTCTAATATTGATAAAAGTGCTGAGTTCATTTTTTCACCGTAGTTATTGGTACGTGTCTAAGAACGGGGCGTATTTTACTACTGGTGTGATAGGTGTCAAATATTTAATCAAAAAAAGTTTAATTATTGTTCTGTTTTTTGATTGGTTAGGTTCGGTGTTGTAGGTCAAGCACATAAAAAAGCCCTTATAAAAAAGGGCTTTAAACATGCTAATAGGTAGGTTAGAAGCTTATTCGATGTTTTGAATTTGCTCGCGCATTTGCTCAATCAGAACTTTTAATTCTACGCCAGACGCTGTGATGTCCGTGCTGATTGATTTAGACGCTAGAGTGTTCGACTCACGATTGAACTCTTGCATCATGAAATCCAGACGACGGCCGACAGCGCCCCCTTTTTTCAGAATGTTAGTGGTTTCTTTTACGTGAGAGTCGAGACGATCCAGCTCTTCTGCGACGTCAGATTTTTGCGCTAAAAGGATAAGCTCTTGCTCCACGCGAGAAGCATCCAGTTCCACTTTGGCATCTTCAAACTTAGAGAACAGACGCTCACGTTGCCACTCCAGGATTTCTGGCATGCGCGCACGAACTTTTACCACTTCTGCCGTTATAGCGTCTAGGCGTTGTTCGATAAGCGCTTTCATGTTGTCGCCTTCACGGCCACGAGCATCAATAAACTCACTCAAAGCTTCATCAAAAGCACTCAGTAAAACCTTGTTTACTTCATCCATGTCTTGCTCTGGCGTTTCCATCACACCTGGCCATTGCATGACTTGGAATGGGTTGATGCGGCTTAGTTCGCCCGTCATATGCATCACTTGCTCTGCCGCTTTAATCACTTGGTTTGCCAGAGTTTCATTGATGCTAAGTTCACCTTTCGCGGCTGGGTTCGCTTCAAAACGAAGGTTACACTCAACTTTACCGCGAGCTAGGCGCTTACGAAAACGCTCGCGTAGCAAGGGTTCTAGTGCTCGGAATTGTTCTGGCATGCGGAAGTAAGTTTCCAGGTAGCGCTGGTTTACACTGCGGATTTCCCATACCGCCGAACCCCAGTCGCCTTTCACTTCTTTGCGCGCATACGCTGTCATACTGTAAATCATCGAATTTTCCTGTCTTCAATTTTTTGAAAATTACTTAGAGAGTGTATCACGGAGTGAGAATAGGTGCGCGGGATGTAGCGCGATGTACTAGGGAAATGTGCATCGATTGCATGACTTGTGACCTAGGAATCCGGAATCGATTCCGCTATAATCCTCGCCCAACCAAATCGTCTTCTCCTCATATTTAAGGTAGATGCCCATGCGTCCAAACGATCGCAAGGCGGACCAAGTTCGCCCAATCAAAATTACTCGTAACTACACCGCTTACGCTGAAGGCTCAGTATTAGTGGAGTTCGGTAATACCAAAGTGTTGTGTAATGCGACCGTCGAAGAATCTGTACCACGCTGGCTAAAAGGCCAAGGTAAAGGCTGGGTAACTGCAGAATACGGCATGCTGCCACGTGCAACACACTCTCGTACTCGTCGCGAAGCGGCAAACGGTAAGCAGGGTGGCCGCACGATGGAAATCCAACGCCTTATCGCTCGCAGTCTGCGTGCTGTTGTCGATTTAAAAGCGATGGGTGAGTTCATGATCACCGTTGACTGTGACGTGATTCAAGCGGATGGCGGCACAAGAACTGCTTCAATCAGTGGCGCAAGCGTTGCGATGGCAGATGCGTTCCAGCACCTAATTGAGAGCGGCAAGCTAAAAGCAAACCCAATGAAAGGCCACGTAGCGGCGGTTTCTGTTGGTTTGCTAGGTGATGAAGTACTGTGTGACCTTGAATATGTTGAAGATTCAGCCGCGGATACTGACATGAACGTGGTCATGACTGAAGAAGGCAAGATGATTGAAATCCAGGGCACTGCAGAAGGTGAACCGTTTAGTCACGAGCAACTGATGGCTCTGCTGGAGTCGGCGAAAATCGGCATTAGCGAAATTGTCACGGCGCAGAAGGCGGCGTTAGAAAATTAATTTTTAAAAATAGCTTCCCCGCAAAGGAAGCTATTTTTTTGCGTATTTTTAGGACTTTCGTCCTAGAACTTTAATACTGATATCCACACACTGAAAATTGAGAGAAATCCATGAAAGCATACCAGCGTGAATTTATTGAGTTTGCACTTGAGAAAGAAGTTCTTAAGTTTGGTGAGTTTACTTTGAAATCAGGCCGTAAGAGCCCTTACTTCTTTAACGCTGGTCTTTTCAATACAGGTCGCGACCTTGCTCGTCTTGGTCGTTTCTACGCAGCAGCATTGGCAGACTCGGGTATCGAGTTCGACGTGCTATTTGGCCCAGCGTACAAAGGTATCCCTATCGCGACGACAACAGCAGTCGCACTTGCGGATCACCATGATATCGACACACCTTACTGCTTTAACCGTAAAGAAGCGAAAGACCACGGTGAAGGCGGCAACCTGGTAGGTTCAGCTCTTGAAGGTCGCATTATGCTGGTTGATGATGTGATCACAGCAGGTACCGCAATTCGTGAATCGATGGAAATCATCAAGGTGAACGGTGCTGACTTAGCTGGCGTGTTGGTGGCTATCGACCGTCAAGAAAAAGGCAAGGGTGAGCTCTCTGCGATTCAGGAAGTTGAGCGCGACTTCGGCTGTGCGGTTATCTCTATCGTGAGTTTGGGTGACCTAGTGACTTACCTTGAAGAGAAAGGCAACGCTGCAGAGCACCTAGATGCTGTAAAAGCATACCGCGCGGAATACGGGATTTAAGAAAGGAAAGGACCTAGGTTGCTAGAATCCTAGGTCCTAGAAGAGCTTGTAGTAAGTTCAGTTAGAAATATAAGATCAGGTGTTTGTTGTTTTGGAATACAGAATACAGGGCGCTTCGCTTACGGAATACCGAAATGCTTGACATTGGGCTTGGGTGGTTAAAAAACAATCCGTAATCCGTAATCCGTAATCCGTAATCCGTAATCCCAACAAGTGAACCTAGGACCTTTAGGACCTTGGGTTATCTATAACGAATGCCTTTTGGCACGTTTTCATCCTGCATGGTCTTATAGCGTTTATGTAGCCACATCCATTGCTCGGGAGCGCGTAAGATGACTTCTTCCACGTATTTGTTCATGTACGCTGCGGCGGCAACTTCGTCTTTTTGCGGATAATCGGCTTCAATGCATTTATCTGCAATGATTTCATACTTGCCCTGCTCATTGCGGAAACCAGAGCCAGGAACGATGGCACACTTCGACGTATAAGCCAGAATGCTCGTACCTGTGGTGGTACACGCATCTTCTACAGCGAAGAATGGCACATACACCGATTTGTTGCGTCCGTAATCGTGGTCAGGTAGATAGAACAGACGTTCACCACTACGCAAGACGCGAATCATCTTTTTCACATCTTTACGGTCAATCAGTTTGTTGCCGTTATGGGTACGACCCCAGTACTGAATAAAGTTGTAAGCTGGATTATCGTGTGGACGAAAAGCGCCGTAGCCAGCCAGTCCCATGACTGCAAAAGCACGTGCGGTGATTTCAAGGTTCAATGCATGCACACAGCAGAGTAGGACGCCTTTGCCTTCTTGCGCTTTTTCTTTCAGAGCACCAACATCTTTTTCCACTAGCAGCGTTTTAAAGCGCCAAGTTGGCCAGAACCAGGTAATGCCGGTTTCGATCAGTGCCATGCCGGTGTTTTTGAAGTTTTCGGTAACGATACGATCGATGTCTTCTTGAGACTTGTCCGGAAAAGCCAGCTCAAGGTTACGCTTTGCGACGTGTACCCGTTTTTTACCATAACGCATGCCGAGCTTACCCACGGATTGGCCCAACGACAGAAGCAAGCGATAAGGAAGAATATTAACGATGATCGCCAGTAGACCAAACCCTATCCACACGCCCCAGTTACGTGGATGGAGAAGGGAAAGAGAAAACTTTGGCTGCGTTAGTTTGTCTTTACTCATAATCTCTACTTAATTTGTGCGCTGAGCAATGCCCAATATTCATCAAAGTTGGCAGTAGGCTGATATTTGAAGTCACTACGAACAAATCGGTTCAGGCTTCCTTCAACTTGCCCCAGGATCTGCGCGGCAAGAATGCGTTCCTCTACAGGGAAAGATTTCCCTTCACGAAGTTTACGTTCACGTAGGATCTGACGCAGTTGCGTTTCAATTCGTTCGAATAGCTGATTGATTCGCTCACGCAGCCGTTCATTCTCAAACATTAGAGCATGACCTGACAGAATGCGTGTCAATCCAGGGTTACGTTCTGAGAAAACCAAAATCAGGTGCATCACCATACGAATGCGCTCTAAGGTATCTTTTTCGTCGTCCAGAATGCGGTTAATACGCGTCATTAACGCTTCTTCGATAAATTCTATCAAACCTTCGAACATGCGCGCTTTACTTGGGAAATGGCGGTAGAGCGCCGCTTCTGAAACGCCAACTTGCTTCGCCAGTTTTGCCGTAGTAATACGTGAAGCACCTTCTGTAGATTCAAGCATCTGTGCTAAAGCTTGCAAGATCTCTTCACGACGATTGGATTTTTTACTGCCGGCCATTAGTTATTTCCTTTCAAAATACAAAGTTGAGCGGAGGGATTATAAAACGCTAAGTTGGATCAAACTAGACTACTGAGGGTGGATTGGGAGAGATAACACCCTCAGTTGTCATGGATGTTCTAAATTTTCGCCAACTTTTATTAAAAAATCAGCAGCTATCAAAAAATGAACACTAATTACATTAATGCGTGCATTTTTTCGAGGATTCTAAAACTCAGTGCTTGTTTTGATTCGAGAGCGAGAGCGAGTTCACCCTCTGGCCAGAAAAGCGTCATCGCATTGTCATTGCTGTTGAACCCCTGACCTTCAACCGATACGTCATTGGCGCAGATCATGTTGAGGTTTTTCTTCACTAACTTGCCTCGCGCATACGTTTCGACATCATTGGTTTCTGCGGCGAAGCCGACGGTAAACGGACGCTTATCTGTCATTGCTGCAACTGACGCAACAATATCAGGGTTTTTTACCATTTTGATGACCATCTGGTCGTTGTCTTCGGTCTTTTTCAACTTTTGAGACGCGATTTCTTCAGGTCGGTAATCGGCTACGGCAGCACAGCTGATAAATGCATCATGGCTGGTGGCGCGTTCCATCACTGCATCAAACATCTCCTGAGCGCTTGCGATGTTAATGCGCTCAACGCCAGCAGGTGTGCTTAAACTGACTGGACCACTGACTAAAGTGACTTTAGCCCCCAGTTGCGCCGCTGCGTTCGCCAGTGCAAAGCCCATTTTACCAGAGCTGTGGTTGCTGATGTAACGCACGGGATCGATGGCTTCCTGGGTTGGACCTGCAGTGATGAGTACGGATTTTCCTTCGAGTACTTTAGGCTGAAAAAACTGCTCGCACAGATGCACCAGTTGCATTGGCTCTAACATACGACCTGGACCGACATCGCCACATGCTTGTTCACCGGCACCAGGGCCCCAAATGTGCATGCCGCGACGAGCTAGGGTGGCGATGTTCTCTTGTGTTGCCACGTTACTGTACATCTGTTGGTTCATTGCCGGAGATACCGCAACTGGCGAATCAGTAGCTAACACTAACGTTGTCACTAGGTCGTTCCCCATCCCTGCCGACAGTCGAGCAATCAAATCTGCCGTTGCTGGAGCAAGCAGGACTAAATCGGCCCATTTTGCCAATTCAATATGCCCCATCGACGCTTCAGCGGCGGGATCAAATAGGCTGTCAGAGACTGGGTGGCCAGAGACCGCTTGCATGGTGAGTGGAGTAATAAACTCCTGAGCCGCCTTGGTCATCACGACGCGTACTTGTGCGCCTCTCTCTATTAAGCGACGGGTTAGCTCCGCACATTTATACGCGGCAATACCGCCACTGATGCCGAGTAGAATTTTCTTTCCTGCTAGTGTTTGCATGTGAGATCTCCAATTTTTCTGGCGACGAGTTTAGCACAACTCAAACTTCTGCCACCCCGTATAACCCCAAATAACCTTGAGAAGCGGTTTAAGCTCGTGCTGAAAACACCGTCGCAACCACCATTCCTATATCGAATTACTTGGCAATAGCGCTCAGTTACCACGCTCTGAACTCTTAATTTGAAGTCATTTTGGGGTATTTCTCTCCAGAAACTAATCGAAATCAAACTCGGAATAGTATTCGGTTGAGCAGCCATAAAAATTCCGCATACTTCCCGGCAAATTTGAACCTAGTTTGAATGATTGAAAAGAAAAATAAGGTCATAGTTCATGATATTAAAAAGTCGAAATAAATTGTTGCTGATCACTTTAATTCCCTTACTGTTGATCACTACATTGATATCGGTGGTGTATTACATCAATAGTAGTAACAGTCTAGAAGAGGAGTTGGTTCGCGATAGGCATGAGTTGTTCGAGACTCGCAAGAAAGAGCTGGCTGCCCACATGATGATGGCGGTAACCGCGATTAAGCCGCTTTATGACGCTGACATAAACGGTAGCAATAAAAAGGCCGCGAAAGAAATTTTAAGGGCGATGCGCTTTGAAAGTGATGGCTACTTCTTTGCTTACGATTCCAAAGGCGTGAATACGTTGCATGCCATCAAGCCATCACTAGAAGGCAAAAACTTATATAACCTTAAAGATGAAAATGGCGTTGCAGTGATTGCTGGCTTAATTGACTCTTCAAAAAGAGGCGATGGTTTTTTGTCTTTCTCTTGGCATAAACCAACCATCGACGCACAAGCACCTAAGTTAGGTTACGCAGAGTATTTGTCGAAATGGGATTGGGTTCTCGGTACTGGCATTTACATTGATGATATTGACCATCAGGTTGCCAAGCAGCGTGAGCTACGCATCCAGGAGCTGAATCAAAACACTTTATTTGCCGTGATGATCTCGGTCATTGGCCTCATTTTTACCAGTATCCTAACTAGCATCGTGGTTTCTAAAGGCATCAAGCCTTTACAGCATGTGGCCAACTCTCTGAAAGATGTGGCAGCTGGCGGTGGTGATTTAACCGCTCGGTTAAAAGTAGAAAGCAAAGATGAAGTAGGGGAATTGGCTGCAGCATTTAACGAATTCATGGATAAGCTGCATCCGCTAATGACAGACATTCACCGTTCTGCATCGACTGTACAGAGTGTTTCTAAAGAGCTAAATGACAAAACCATCACAGCGAGTGACCAGATGCAAAACCATTGCCTGGAAACCGATAAAGTGGTGACAGCGGTAACACAAATGAGTATGACCGCAAAAGAAGTCGCCAGTAATACCAGTGCAACGGCAGAGGCAATAGAAGATGCGAACAGCCAAGTGACGGAAGCTCAGCGTGAAGTAGAGCAGGCGATTGATGGCATCACTGATTTAGTTGCGGAAATTAACAGCACATCGGATGCTATTTTGGCGCTGAGCCAGCAGACAGATCAAATCACTAAAGTATTGGATGTGATTGGAGAGATTGCTGAGCAAACAAACTTACTGGCGTTGAACGCTGCGATCGAAGCCGCGCGAGCGGGAGAGCAAGGGAGAGGTTTCGCTGTGGTGGCCGATGAAGTTCGCTCGCTTGCCAGCCGTACGCAAAACAGCACCCATGAAATTGGAGACATGTTGAAACTGTTGAGAAGCGGCGTTTCACGTGCTGTAACCACCATGTCTGCAAGCCAAGAACGCGGAGTGAAAACGGCAGAAGAATCAGCGCTTATCCAGCAGTCTCTGTCGAGCGTTCATCAATCCATTGGCACCATCAGGGATATGGGAATTCAGACTGCGTCGGCAGCCGAAGAACAGAGCGCGGTCTCTGAAGACATCAATCATAACTTGGTTGCGATTCAACAAATCGTAAATAGCATTACTGACACCCTGCAACACGCGGAGACGATCAGTACTAAGCTGTCGCAATCCGGAACTGAGATTAACGATCTGGTTGGTAATTTTAAACTTTGATGAACCACTAAATTACACAGAAAATCAGAACGGAACTAAAAAAGCGAAAGTCATACTCGACTTTCGCTTTTTGTTTTGTGGAATAGGGGCTCTTACCTATAAAGAGACAGTCGATGATACTCAAATCCTTACCGAATGAGTCGATGCCTCGGGAGAAGTTGCTCCAGAGAGGACCACAAGCGCTAACCGATGCTGAATTACTCGCTATATTTCTGCGTACGGGCACGCAAGGCATGAATGTGATTGAGTTGGCGGATTTCCTAATTCAGGATTTTGGCTCGCTCAGGCAGCTGTTTTCGGCCTCAGAGAAAGACTTTTGCCAACATAAAGGTTTAGGGCAAGCTAAATATGTTCAACTACAAGCCGTGCTTGAGATGACTCAGCGTTATTTAGCGGAAACTTTAAAGCGTGGTGATGCCTTAACCAGTCCGGAACAGACAAAGTTGTACCTCTCCTCCATTTTAAGAGATCGACAAAGAGAGGCTTTTTACATTCTTTTTCTCGATAACCAGCACCGAGTTATAAAAGATGAAATCTTATTTGAAGGAACGTTGGATGCGGCGTCGGTTTATCCGCGAGAAGTGGTGAAGCGAGCCTTGCATCATAACGCGGCAGCCTTGATTCTCGCTCACAATCATCCGTCTGGTGTGGCGGAGCCGAGCCAGTCTGACAGAAGAATTACTCGCCGTTTAATCGACGCTTTAGCACTGGTAGATATTCGCATTTTGGACCATTTCGTCATCGGTGATGGAGAAAGTGTCTCTTTTGCTGAAAGAGGATGGATATAACTGTGCGTTTTTTAGGTTGTTAGTTGCAAAAAATCTGCTATCATCCACGCCACTAAATTTTAAACTGAATTCAGCTTGGACTGCTAGAAAAAACCTGCTGTCTAAAAAAAGATCACGAAAACCTGTAAAAAGGATCTGTTCGGGTCTTGAGCAATGCATGTCAAGTTAGTATAATGCGCGACCTTTGATAGCCTTGTATGGATTTTCCATAGCGGTTCTTAACCTCTAACTTCTTTTTGAGAGATAGAGAGGTTCGGCCACCAAGGTTGATATCGAGCTGAAACGATTTTGGAGAAGACATTCATGTCACGAGTATGCCAAGTAACTGGTAAGCGTCCAGTAACGGGTAACAACCGTTCACACGCACGAAATGCTACTAAGCGTCGTTTTCTGCCGAACCTACAAACTCATCGTTTCTGGGTAGAGAGCGAAAAACGTTTTGTTAAACTACGTCTATCTGCTAAAGGTATGCGCATCATCGACAAGAAAGGTATCGATACTGTTCTTGCTGATATGCGTGCACGTGGCGAAAACGTTTAAGAGGAAATAAGCAATGGCAAAGAAAGGCGTTCGTGAGAAAATCCGTCTAGTATCTTCTGCAGGTACTGGCCACTTCTACACAACTGATAAGAACAAGCGTAACATGCCAGGCAAATTTGAGATCAAGAAATTTGATCCAGTTGTACGCCAGCACGTTATGTACAAAGAAGCAAAAATCAAGTAATTGGTTTCTGACTCTTTTACGAATTGAAAAACCCAACTTTCGAGTTGGGTTTTTTATTACCTCCAGTTCCTAGCTCCCATCCCAATTACTCTTCCTCACTGCTTTCAGCATCTGTTTACAGATTTTCTAGTCAATATTTATCTGCTTTGCTAATTTACTGTGACTTACAGAAATTAGGAGTGATTATGCGCATTAGTCCGGCTCGTCGTCGCCGATGGAACAATATCCTTATCCTAGGTGTTATCGCTTTTATCGTGATCTTAAATGCGCCGATGTGGATCAAAACCTACTTATTATCAGAAGAGGTGAATCCATATCCTAATTTACTACGATCTGATCATCAGGTGAGTGCGATTTACTATAGCGGTTGGGAATTAGAACTTAAGAACGGCGAGTGGCAGGCCAATATTAAAGTGAGTATTCCTTCTGAAGAGCTTGTGGCTCGCTGGCAGTCTTTAGAGGGCACGGAGCTTACTGAGCAGCAATATGAGGCGTTGAAACATCAACTTAAAGCGCCAGAGTCGATCGAAGTATGGTATCAGGATCTTGATGAACCACAGCGTATCACCTTCTACCGCTTAAGCGATTTTTGGCTGTTCAAGAACTGGCAAGATAAATGGATTGCGATTTCAGTGGATGATGGTTACCTCCTTCCTAAGTAATATGACTGCTTGAATCATCCCTGTATTTATCCACGAGTTTTCGATTATGCTAGCCGAGCAGATTAATAAGAATAGACAATTGAACGGAGCCAACAATGCCTGAATTACCTGAAGTCGAAGTCAGCCGTATGGGAATCACGCCGCATATGCTTGATCAAACGATCCAGGCGTTTGTGTTTCGTACCCCCAAACTACGCTGGGATATCCCCCAGGAACTGAAACAGCTTGAAGGGCAGGTTATTCGCGCAATCAAGCGTCGTGCTAAATACCTGCTTATTGAGACAGATATGGGAACCGCGATTGTTCATCTCGGCATGTCGGGCTCGCTACGTGTGCTTGATGCCGATTTTCCTCCGGCGAAACACGATCATGTGGATCTGAAGCTGACTAATGGCAAAGTATTGCGCTACAACGACCCACGTCGGTTTGGAGCGTGGTTATGGTGCGCGCCAGGTGAGTCTCACACCGTGCTTGATCATATGGGGCCTGAGCCGTTAACGGACGAATTCAATGCTGAATATGTGGTAGAAAAAGCTCACGGCAAGCGTGTCGCTGTAAAGCAGTTCATTATGGACAACAAAGTTGTTGTCGGCGTTGGTAATATCTACGCGAATGAATCCCTGTTTAAGTCGCGGATCCATCCAACCAGACCTGCAGGCCAAGTAACGGCAGAAGAGTGGAAGTTACTGGTTACCCACATCAAAGCCACGCTAGAAATCGCAATCAATCAAGGTGGTACTACCCTTAAGGATTTTGCGCAGGCAGATGGTAAACCCGGTTACTTCGCCCAGGAGCTGTTGGTATATGGTAAAGCAGGAAATCCTTGTCCTGAATGCGGAGAGCCGCTTCAAGAGCAGAAGATTGGTCAGCGTAATACTTTTTTCTGCGATGAATGCCAGAAGTAAAATTTTTCGCTAGAAGTGCTTTGAAATAAATGGATTGTGGAGAAGCGGAGGCCTGAAGTAACCAAACATGGTTAATTCAGGCTTTTCCATTAATGGCGCTTTTTGCTGTGCATCGCGTTCGCGACTATTTTTGGTACGAATGCACTGACGTCACCACCATGAATAGCGACTTCGCGAACGATTGTCGATGAGATAAACGCATACTCTTCGGCCGGAGTGAGAAACACGCTTTCTAACCCGGGAAGTAAACGGCGGTACATATTGGTTAAACCGAATTCGTATTCAAAGTCTACTGTGGTTCTCAGGCCGCGTATCAGCACGTTCGCATTGACATCACGAGCAAAGTCCACCATCAGTCCGGAAAAGCCTTGGGCAGATACATTGTTGAGATGCGCGGTGACATCTTTGACAAAGTTGACGCGCTCTTCCAGTGTAAACATAGTGTTTTTACTTGGACTTTCGGCGACAGCGACAATCACTTCATCAAACATATCAGCGGCACGTTCTATCAGGTCCAGATGGCCGTTGGTAATTGGATCAAAAGTTCCTGGGTATATTACTCTTTTCATTTTTCTATTTTCTTATAAAGCTCAAGGTACTGCTGGGAAGTATAACGAATGTCGAACGTCTCGAGCTTTTTAATGCCGTTTTGTATGAAGCTTGCTCGTTTTTGTTCGTCTTCATAGAGTGACACAATGGCATCGGCTAATGCATCGGCATTTCCGGGCTCTATTAATAAGCCATTATAGCCGTGCTCAATAATATCTGGGATCCCTCCGGTGTTCGAGCCAATCACAGGTAAACCCGCAGACATACCCTCTAAGATTACTGAACCAAGTCCTTCCGTGTATGACGGGTGGATTTGCAGATCTGCAGCGCTAAACCAGTCACCCATATTCGTTTGTTTACCTTCAAAGCTAACGTTATTAAGTCCGCTAGCTTGTTGCTCAAGAGCAGGTCGCTCTGGGCCATCACCGAGTAAACAGAACTGTATGGGCAGGCTGGATTCTTCGAGTTTTTTTGCCGCAGAAATGGTGATATCAAACCCTTTATGTTTAAGCATATTCGCGGCCTGAATGACCAAAAACTTGCCCGGAAATCTTTGTTTAATTGATTGAACGGTTTTCTCGTCAATCGGATATTGGACAGGAGAGCTCGGGATTTTGTGTGTCTGTAAAGCGGGATAGGCATCATTAACACGCTGAACAATCTCGGTACTTAAGCCGACCACTGCTTCTGCTTTAGAATAGGCCAGGTTCGCTAACCATTTCTTTTTTAAAGCGTTGTCGATACGGCGAGTGACAATATATGATGTGCCATACAGCATGTGCTGAATCAAAGCCCAGTAAATGGCTCTGCCTTCATGTACATGGACCAATGCACAATGTTGAGTTATCGACTTTGCATGAGCTTTAGTAAAGTGCGTCGCGAGCACCAGCTTTACGTCCAGTTGACGGACGGCATCAGCGAAAGGGCTTTTAGGATTGGCGACAACAGTGAGGTCATAGCCTAACTTAACTTGCTGTTTGATAAGCTGAAGCGTCTGGTTTTCACCACCGTGGTACCCTGACGCTAAATTCACGTGGCAGATATTCATGCTTTGACTTGCTCGCATTGAAGGTTATTTAGAACGTTATCCAGCATGGCAATGACGGACTCACTGGTAATTCTTTCCATCGCTTTTTCGTCTTGCACTCTGGTACGCCAGTCGACCTGAGAAGGCAGTTTTTGAGTCTCCGCCCACAGCGCGTCGTTGTACGCTGAAACGACCAACGAGCGATAGTTATAAGGCCCGGTACGTTCTGGATTATGATGTGCATAGAGCCCAATAACAGGAGTGCTCATGGCATTGGCCATATGTGTTGGTCCGGTGTCTGGCGCTATCACAACATCGGCTTTATCGAGCAATGCCAGCATTTGAAGCAGTGAGCTTTGGCCAATAAGGTTGGTGACAGGCGTATCAAGTGCTTGTTCAATATCACGACCAAGGTCTTTTTCAACTTGCGCAGGACTTCCGGCAAGAATGACATTCAGATTGTTCGCCATGGCATGATGAATCACGTCTGCATACCCCGCAGCCGTCCAATTCTTGTAGGCCTTACTCGCACCAGGAACAATCACTACGTTTGTTTTGTCGTTGGAAAGGTGTTTAGTCGCCCAGCTTCGTGCGTCATCATTATATTCCAGCGACCATGATGGGGTGAATTCAGGCACACCAAGCTCAATCGCAAACTGGCGTAAGCCATCTAAAACATGATTGGACTCAGGAGAGGGGACCTTGACGTTAGTGAACAAGCGTTGACCGTCTTGACTCCTCTTGGCATCAAACCCAAGCTTGTATTTGGCTTTGATCCCCATCGTCAGTAGGCTGGCTCTGATGGCATACTGCATGTGCAACAAAGCATCAAAGCGTGTGCCTTTAAGTAGCTTCCAAACCCTTAGATATTCGGAAAAGCCATTCTTTTTGTTAAACACCACTACGTTGATATTTGGAATTGATTCAAGTAACTCAGCCTCCAGTTTTCCGGTGATCCAGGTGATCTCCGTAGTTGGCCAGTGCTTTTGTATAGCTTGCACAACTGCGATGGTGTTGCAAACGTCACCAATCGCAGAGAGTCTAAGGATACAGATTTTCTGTGGTGGTTTATTAAAAGGGCTCATGACTATGAAGAGGTTTGTTATTTATCTATGAATTATGCAGTTGCATCTACAGAATGTATACCCAAATAACCCTGAGTTGCGTGATTTGGCGAGATAGGAGCCATGATCGACTATGCAACAATTTTAATTTTTAGTGGTCCAACCCTTGAGTATTAAGAGGTTTCTTTAATCATTTTGCTTGATCTAAGTACAGTCTTTTGCCAAAAAGTTGAACTAGGATGAATTTTTGGTTTCAGGAGCACAGAATAGAGTGCTAATTGTAAAAACCAGGTCAGTTTTTGATATTATTTCTCTGTTTTCTATTAAAAATAAATTTAAACTTTACTTGGCCTTATGCGTCTAGACCCATACTTTAGTCTTTGCTGTAAGGAAAGTGACATATACTTATCGTAATTGGTGGATATATTAATGACAAACGTGGCTGTATTTGTTCCACACAGAGCACAATTTGGAAACATCACAACGCAAATTCCATTGCTTTGCGCCATAAGGAAAGAAATTGGAGACGCAAATATTACGATTTATACCAAGGCCAAAAGCAGTCAACTTCTTGTGTGTAATGGACTTGCAGATAACGTCATTAACTACAAAGGTTGGAATATTCTAAAAATAGTAACGAGTATCAATTCGAATAAATTTGATAAAGTTTTTAATATTTACTCCGGCTCTGAGCGTGTTCATGCGGCACTACTTCTGGCGAAAACAAAAGAAAAATACGCGTTTAGTAACTCCAGGTTTTTGAATAAATGTGGTTTCTATAGCAAGCATTTATTTACGCCAAAAGGTCGACAGTACATCGCAAAAAACAATCTCGATTTAGCTAATGTCGCATTTGGTACTAACTACGATACCACGATTATAAATATGCTGGGCTCCGAAACCGGACAAGATGCAAAGAAAAGCGCGTTAACTTTGGTGCCAGCTGGTGGCGCTGGTGCTTTTAAAGTCTGGCCAATTGAAAAGTACTGTGAAGCTGCGAAAGAGATCTACCTTAAGTCAGATAAGATTGAAAAAGTGAATGTTATTCTTGGTCCTCAAGAAAGCTCGAAGTCAGCAATTGTAGATAACTTATTACAAGACATACCATACGAAATAAAGCACTCTCCCTCTATTTCTCGATTAGTCGATATTGCCAATGAGTCTGCGCTAACGTTGTCGAACGATTGTGGCCCGTGCCATATCTTCCAGATGATGAAAGTGCCGATGGTGATGATTTGGGGTTGGGAGTTTTGCAAAAATTCGGCAAAGGCGCCTTATTTCGTATTACCAGAGTGGTACCACAGTACTGATCATTCTTGGTGTGTGTTCCCTTCTGAGTGTAGCAAGTCTATAGAATCTATATCTGTAGAAAGGGTGAGTAGCTTATCTTTGATGGAGTTAAGTCGAAACACTCCGCCGGCGGCGGCGGTATAAAGCTAACCTGTTCGGCCAACCAGATACTTATATGGCAAAAGGCTTCTTAGCATCTATCGAGGTCAGTAAGAAGCCTTTAAGATGTTGAGTTAATTGCAGTATCATTGCTTAATACAAATCACTTAACGATTTTATCTTTGTCATTCCAGCGAGCCCTAGCGAGACTAGGAATCTAATGGCAGCGCGCTGAGCAGCTAAATGAAATCACTTTGGCTATAAAGTGCTCGGAAGTTAGATCCTGAATCACGCTCCTTCGCCGCTGTTCAGGAAGAAGAGAGTTAAATATGCCATTCGCTGTTAAACGAACGGCATTAAGTATCATTGCTGTTTCTTTTTCCACGCTTGCTTGATCAGTTGATAGTTCTTTTCCATGATATTATTCACGTCCAGTGGTGCGACTGACTCACGGCAGGCTTCTCGGAATTCGTCAGCTCTTGCTTTGTTTGCCCAATAACTCATTTCTTTTGCGAGCTTTTCAGGCGAAAAGTCAGATTCAAGAATAGAGCTGACGTCGTCGTTCATCACTTCTTTTGCTCCGCAGTCAACAGTGGTAATCACAGGGCAGCCGCTTGATAACGCTTCAATAGCAGTAAAACCAAATGGCTCGTATTTAGTTGGGAAAACATAACAAGAAGCCATGCTAAAGAAGACTTCAGGGGTGCTTTGTTTGCCTAAGAAGTAACATTTATCTTCAATACCAAGTTCTTTAGCGAGATCTTTGTATTGTTGAGGGTGTTGCTCATTACCCACAATAACCAGGCTTGCCTGTTCGTTAAGCAGGCTAAATGCCCTGAGTGTCGGCTCCAACCCTTTGCGGTGATAGCCAGAACCTAAAAATAGGAAGATAGGGTGCTGATCGTCAATTTTCAGTTTCTGCTTTAACTCCGCGACTTGTGACGCGCAGTTTTTACGCGAGAAACGGTTCAAATCAACCGCGTTATGAATAGTGGCGATTTTCTCCGGAGACACCCCGTAATCTTCCATGATTTCAGTACTGCTTTTATGCGAGTTCGATACTACAAATAAATTATCGGCAGACGACAATGCTTTACGTTCGATATACATGGAGACGCGATCCCTTGGTGTTGGGCGCTTGTCTTTTCTCAAATCAACGATGTGTTTACGAGTGCCCCCACCAACGCGAATCAAGTCGTGTGTCCAGGTTTTCCCCAACGCATAAACAATATCATAGTCATTTTCATTGACGTGCTTTTCAACCGCTTTTGCGAATCGATAGGCTCGATGCGCTTTACCAATGCTTATCGGTTTTAGTGTGACAAACTTAATGTTTGGGTGACTTGGCTCTTCGTGAGAACGGCAAATAATGGTGACATCTTCACCTTGTTCACACAGGTATTTGGACAATTGATTTAAGAACAGTTCTGTGCCGCCAACCTTAGCGTGACGCATGTGAATCAGTGCAATCTTCATTATGAACCCTAAAACAGAAAATGGTTTTTATGTTAGCTGATGCTCTAAGTTTACCAAAGGTCGTCGAGTAAAGATGCTGTTAATGCTGTATTTTCTGGGCCAGAAAGAGAAAGGATCTTCCATTCAGCTCCATTGGTACTGTCATCATAACCATGTAGAATACTCCGCGTGACGCTTGAGCTGAAACTTAATCATGGGGCTACATGAAAAAAACTAGCGAAAACACTTCAGGAAAGCCTGGTCAGACTGGGCTTAAACGTATCTATAACGCAACTTTTTATTCCGCTAAAGGACTAAAAGCGGCATTCAAACATGAAGCGGCCGTTCGACAAGAAATGGCCTTATTCGTCTGTGCTGCCATTATCGTGTTCTGGCTGGATTTGTCCTCGACAGAACGTGTTTTGATGCTTGGTAGTGTCATATTAGTGCTGATTGTCGAGTTACTTAACTCTGCCATTGAAGCGGTAGTGGATCGCATCGGCGTGGAGCAACATGAGCTCAGTGGCCGGGCGAAAGACATTGGCTCGGCAGCGGTGATGGTTGCGTTGCTTTTGGCTGCGTTTACTTGGTCAACGCTCCTCTTTTTTTAAGGAACACCATGAAACTTTTTCATCACGGCAATACTCGAGTTTGGTATGACGAGTCATTAGTTTCAGAGCCGGAAAAAGCGCTGTTTGATATTGAATACTGGCAGAGTCTGAACGCGGTTGTTGGCAGTGCAACTGGGCGTGGAACCACTTGGTTTGTTCAACTTGATACCATGCAAGCTGCGCTGCGTCATTATCGACGTGGTGGTCTGTTCGGAAAGTTAGTGAAAGATCATTACTGGTTTTCTGGTTGGGACAAGACGCGCAGTGCCGAGGAGTTTCAGCTGTTACTCACGCTCACGGAGGCGGGGGTTAACGTACCTAAGCCCATCGCAGCAAGAGCAGTAAAAACAGGCTTAACCTATCAGGCAGATTTACTCAGTGGGCGTATTCCCAATGCGAAAGATTTAGTCAGTATCCTTCAAGAGCAGGCTTTACCGGCGGAGACGTACCGTAAAGTTGGGCAAGAGATTGCCAAGATGCACGGTGCTGGTGTTAACCACACGGATTTGAATATTCATAATATTCTAATCGATACTCACGAGAAAGTTTGGATTATTGATTTTGATAAGTGCTGCCAACAAGCTGGCTCAGAATGGCAAAGAACGAACTTAGATAGGTTGTTGCGTTCTTTTCGCAAAGAACAGCGCAAGCGATCAATTCACTGGCAAGAAGATGAGTTTAATCATCTTCTTGCTGGATATAAGTGACAGATGATTGGCTTAGTTGTACGACGAACGAGATAAAAACCTGCCTGCGCTTTCGTTCTTATTTTCCCTCGCACCTCATGTTTATGGTTTCCCTGATATTTTTCTCACAACATGAGCCAATGTCCCACGCATAGACTAACTCTTGCTGTTAAGAATCTTAGCAGCTATATCATTGGTAATGGATAGACCTGGATGATCATCATCAAAGTAGAGTGGCACCTTATCTCTAACAGCGTAGCACTGACTCTCATCACAGAAGAAGTCTCTTATCTCAACGGGGTGTAATCCCGGTTTAAAAGTTGATTTAGACATAAAAGAATAAAACAATTGGTTTCGTTGTTCATAGTACGAGACTGTGACAGACGGAATATTCGTTAGGTCTTTTTTCTGCATGTATGCTTGGTCCACAAGGGTTTTTATACTAATCCCCATTTCTGGCACTGGCATAACTAAATACACTTCCTTTCCTTGTTCGAGAAGAGTATTTATTGTGAGTTTTAGTGATTGTAACACCTGCTCTCTTCTTTCATCTGAGTAGTTTTTGGGCAGCTCTGGGTAAGAATCTTCATTCCTACCGAACAAATGATCAGAATATCGGTATGCTACAACGACTTTCTTTATCTGATTCGAGGATGCCACAAAATCTACCACATCGTTTGTCCAGCGTGTACAGAGGCTAAAGCTTTCAGCTTGCTTATACGACGGGGGGCAATTGGACATTGTAAATTGGGTTAAGTCTTTATCTATCTTGTTTAACTGGTTCGTTAATGAGAACGCTAACTCTGAAGCGTGACTGTCACCAATAACAGCCCATTCAGGGTCTTTAGAAGAAAAAGTACAGGCATCCTTTGGTTGTTGCCCTGTATATTTAACGATATGACATTTGGCCCGGAATGGACTCATTTGTGCTTTTTTGCTTAACTTTTCATATAGCTCTACGAGTTCCGGTTCTAACGTGCCTCTTGTTGGAAAGCCCTTTTCTTCTGCTATGAACTTGGTAGTACCGACCAAAATTAGAATTATCCACAAAGGCTTACATTGAAGAAGTAGGCGTTTAGCGGAATGTATGTTTTTAGTGAATCGGATTTGTTCCACGGTATGGTAACTGAAGCCACCTAATAATAGACTCAGTGTGATTCCAACAAACAACCATAACGGAGTGGTTAAGTTTAGTTTGTAGAAAAGAACAACGACAGGCCAGTGCCATAAGTAGATCGAATACGAATATAAACCTATCTGTTGGACAACATAAGAGTCATTCACCCGGCTGTTCTGGTTTGCCCATAAAATAATGAGTGCACCGAGTGTGGGGAGCAGCGTTACCAAGCTTGGCCATACGTAATCCTTATTGATTACCAATGCCGAGCTCAAAACTAGCAGCCAACCTACATACACTGGGTAAGGTCTCCTCGGCTTGTAAAGAACCGCCCATGAACCTAAAAGCATCTCCCAAGCACGTGCTGAAAGCATAAAGTAGCCACTTGTATCACCACTAGATGATAAATATCCGCAGTAAAATAAACTGATTAGGAGTAATGTATTGATAGCGACTGCAAGGCGAGACCTCGAAAATAGCTTCAATACGATGCCAATGAAGATCGGGTAAAGTAAATAAAACTGCCATTCGATAGAAAGTGACCATGTGTGTAGCAACCACTTTTCTTTGGAGGCAGCAGCAAAGTATCCCGCTTCTCCTAAATAAACTTGGTTTGATAAGAACGTTAAACTGTATCTGGCATGTTTGGCTAGAGTCTCATACTCTTCTCCAGCAAAATAAAACCAGCCTAAGGCTAATAATGCGACGCAAAGGAATGCGAGCGCAGGTACAATGCGGTTTAACCGTGCTATGTAAAAATTGATTAATGATGATAGGGTTACTTCCTCTCTTTGGAGGATTATCGAGGTCATCAAAAAACCCGAAATGACAAAGAACACATCAACGCCAACAAATCCTCCGGGCGCCCAACTGGAATTAAAATGGTAAACGACAACTAAGATTACAGCTAATGCTCTTAGTGCATTGATATCTTTTCTAAACTGCATACTTTTGGACTTGGAACTATACTGAGGAGCTTTTACAGGTAGGTTTCTATGGTATATCCACGCCACCTAAGAGTAGATCATTACTCATGAGCTATTGACAAGGCACATAGTATAGGTGAAAACATCACTTGTTAATATGAGGCATGTGGAAACTGATGGAACAAAGTTGGTGTAACGTCTTGGAATCGAAAAAACTGTCTTTATTCTTGAACTTGCACCGATGATAAGACTCTGAATCCTTCATCTTGAAGTTACTTGGGTATATGAGTCCATTTAGAAAGTAATTGCGGTAATTACTCACTGCTCTACAATCTCCCCATCAGGTTTAGACAATAAATCAGTGTTTATGTTTTAGGTCGATGAGTTGCAGAACGTTTTGACGCTATGGCTTCCGTTTAACTAAAACAATAAACGACTGATTGACCTTCACGTTGGAAATTATTCAAATGAAGATATTAGTTACTGGCGGTGCAGGCTTTATAGGCTCTGCGGTTGTGCGTCATATCATCAATCATACTCAAGATTCTGTTGTTAATCTCGATAAGCTAACTTATGCCGGGAATTTGGAGTCTTTGACTGAAGTGTCTGATAATACGCGTTATGCGTTTGAACAGGTCGATATCTGTGATCGTGCTGAGCTTGATCGCGTATTTGAGCAACATCATCCAGACATGGTTATGCACCTGGCAGCTGAGTCCCATGTTGACCGCTCTATCGATGGCCCTGCTGCGTTTATTGAAACAAATATTGTTGGCACTTATGCGTTGCTAGAGTCAGCGCGTGCATACTGGAAGCAACTTGATTCACAGAAACAGGCAGCGTTCCGATTCCACCATATTTCGACTGATGAAGTTTATGGAGATTTAGACAGCACTGATGAGCTGTTTACAGAAGATACCTCTTATGCGCCATCTTCACCATATTCCGCATCTAAAGCTTCGAGTGACCACTTAGTAAGAGCGTGGCAACGCACTTATGGCTTTCCGACAATTATCACTAACTGCTCAAACAATTATGGTCCGTATCATTTTCCTGAAAAACTGATCCCATTAATGATTTTGAATGCGCTAAAAGGAAAACCGTTACCAGTGTATGGTGATGGCATGCAGATTCGCGATTGGTTATTTGTTGAAGACCATGCAAGAGCGCTATACAAAGTCGTGACAGAAGGCGGGATTGGTGAAACATACAATATTGGTGGGCACAACGAAAAAGCGAATATTGATGTCGTACAAACTATATGTGAATTGTTGGAAGAGTTGGTGCCAGAAAAACCGCTAGGTATTGCTCATTACCGAGATCTTATCACCTTCGTTAAAGACCGTCCGGGGCATGATGTTCGATACGCCATCGATGCTTCTAAGATTGAGCGCGACCTAGGTTGGACTCCGCAAGAAACCTTTGAAACAGGTCTGCGTAAAACCGTTATGTGGTATTTAGCTAATGAAAACTGGTGGCAGCGTGTTTTAGATGGTTCGTATAGCTTAGAACGCCTCGGTAACTAATTGAAAAAGGTCTGAAAATGAAAGGTATTGTTCTTGCGGGTGGTTCTGGGACTCGACTTTATCCAATTACACGTGGTGTATCAAAACAGTTATTACCAGTGTACGACAAGCCAATGGTTTACTACCCATTGTCTGTATTAATGTTGTCGGGAATTAAAGATATTTTGATTATCACGACTCCTGAAGACCAAGAGGGCTTCAAACGTTTACTTGGGGATGGTTCTGATTTTGGTATCTCCCTAACGTATGCGGTTCAAGAAAAGCCTGAAGGTTTAGCACAAGCTTTCATCATCGGTGAAGAGTTCATTGGTGACGATTCTGTTTGCTTAGTGTTGGGGGATAATATCTTTTATGGTCAAGGTTTTACTCCAATTCTAAAAAATGCAGCGAGCTCTTTAGAAGGGGCGACGGTATTTGGTTACCAAGTGAAAGACCCAGAGCGTTTTGGTGTTGTGGAATTTGACGACAACATGCGAGCCATTTCTATTGAAGAGAAGCCTAAGGTACCGAAATCAAATTATGCGGTTACAGGCTTGTACTTTTACGATAACGACGTCGTTGAGCTGGCAAAGCAAGTCCAGCCATCTGAGCGAGGTGAACTGGAGATCTCTACGCTGAATCAGATGTATCTGGACCGCGGCAAGCTAAACGTCAAACTACTCGGACGTGGTTTTGCCTGGTTAGACACAGGCACCCATGCCAGCTTGCATGAAGCTTCTTCCTTCGTAGAAACCATTGAGAATGTTCAGGGATTGAAGATCGCGTGTTTAGAAGAAATTGCGTTTAAGAACGGTTGGCTTGGCCAAGATCAGCTATTAGAACTAGCAAGTAAACTAGACAAAAACTCGTATGGTCAATATTTAAAAGCATTGGTGAAGTAGCAATGAAATTTGTCAACATCATGAACGATGATAAATTCACCGCCGACTATTTAGATTTTGTAGAAGAAAATCTAAATTTTGATGAGCATGTTTTTTTTATATTTCGCAGTCATCATAGGTTTCCAATAAAGATACATCCGAATGTTTATAGTTATAGTAAAAAAGAAAATAATTTTTTTGACTACCTAGTGTTCTTAAAGAAATTTATTCAGCATGGCAGTAAATCAAAAAAAATCATTCTTCATGGTTTGGTGAAGTTCAAAGTTGTTCAACTACTTTGGGTGTTTAGATTCCTTTTACCTAAGTGTCATTGGGCTATTTGGGGAGGAGACCTTTACCGTAGAGAAGAAAACTTACTGACGCGAAAAGGCAGATATCGAGAGTTTTTTAGAAAAAAAGTCATCAAAGATATGGGGTATATCATTACC
Organism: Allocatenococcus thiocycli; assembly: GCF_921292965.1. Classification (NCBI taxonomy): domain Bacteria; kingdom Pseudomonadati; phylum Pseudomonadota; class Gammaproteobacteria; order Vibrionales; family Vibrionaceae; genus Allocatenococcus; species Allocatenococcus thiocycli. The sequence goes on along the minus strand of NZ_CAKLCK010000041.1, from coordinate 20,924 downwards.
AGTATTAAGGGTGACTATGAAAATGCAGTTAAATGGTATGGTACTAAGGCTCCACATTTACCTTATTTTATGTACCCAGCAAGCTTGTACCACGATGTAGATGTGCCTGAAAAAAAAGACGATAAAATAACTATATTAGTTGGTAATTCAGCCGATCCTTCAAACAATCATGAAGAAGTGTTTAATATCATTAAGCCTTATATTAATGACAAGGTGAGAGTGATTTGTCCATTGAATTATGGTGGAAAAACGCACGCCGATAAAATTACTAAACTTGGTTCGAAACTGTTTGGTACTTCATTTGAACCTATTCTAGATTATATGAAGTATGATGACTATATCTATTTGTTGTCTACTGTAGATATTGCTATTTTTAACCACAACAGGCAACAGGCAATGAGTAATATTAGGGTATTACTTGGACTAGGAAAAAAAGTATATTTAAGAAAAAGCACTTCTTCTTATCAAACTCTAACTGATATTGGTGCAAAAGTATCAGATATTAATGAATTCAACTTAGCGCTCTCTGAGGAAGAAAGTAATAGAAATGCTAATGCAATCAAAGCCTATTACTCAAAAGATAACCTTATCAAAAACTTGAATGAGATATTTAGCTAACTTGGTGAAATAAAAATGAAAAAAATTGCAATTCTTGGTATTGGTAATGCGCAAGTCGATGTATTAAGACTGCTAAATGAAAGTCGTAGCTATGAAGTTCATGCCTTAAGTTACTCAAATGATGGCAGAGGCTTAGATTATGTTGACCACTTCAGCTTAATTGACATTACCGATAAAGAGAAAGTTAAAAACTACTGTGCTGAGCATGAAATTGAAATCATCTACTCTGTCGGTTCTGATGTGGCAATGCCAACGGTGGCATATGTAAGTGAAGAGTTAGATCTTCCTCATTTTGTTTCTTACGAGACGGCTGTAAGCTGCAACAACAAAAATGTATTTCGCGAAAAGCTCAAGCATTGTTTCGGTTCCGTACCTTTTACTGTAATGGAAGACGAAGATACACAAGTGTATCTTCCATTTCCGTTGATTGTAAAACCAGTCGATAGTCAAGGGCAGCGTGGTGTTTCTACAGCCCAAAGTATTCAAGAACTCAAAGCCTCTTTTGCAAAAGCAATCACATACTCTAAATCCGGAAAAGTGATTGTTGAGAAGAAGATAGAAGGTGAAGAAATATCTGTAAATGCTTATGTCATTGACGGTGAATTGAAGTTCTTTCTTCCATCAGGTCGAGTATCTTGGGATATGTTTGATGGTGGCATCATCCATAAACATTTATTGCCTTCAACGCTATCTACTCAAGCTATAGAAAATGTCAGAAAACTGGTTGAAGAAACAACAAAAGCGCTCGAGATAAATAATGGTCCTGTTTATTTTCAAATAAAGATGGAACAAGATTCCCCATATTTAATTGAAGTTACTCCCAGATTGGATGGCTGCCATATGTGGAGACTGATAAGTCTTGCTTGTGGAGTTAATTTACTCGATCTTGCTGTTCAGCACCTTATGGGAGCGGACATAAACATCCCAGAAAGTTGGCCGGTCGATGACATGTGTTTAGAGTTTTTCTGTCAACCCCCTAAAGAGCAATTCTCTTTACCACTAGACCATGATAGCTATATCTACAAAGAGTTGTACTACAAGGTTGGCGATCAAGTTAAAGAGATGAATGGAAAAATGGAAAAGTGTGGATACTGCATTTTTCCTTTGAACGAAGCGTAAGTTCAAGGTGTAAACATGAGAGTCGTAGTTACAGGTGCAAATGGATTAATTGGGCGTCATTTTATTGAGCATTGCGCTGGTGATTATGAAATTACCGCACTAACGAGAAATAAAATTACACCGGAACAATGTCCGGACAAGGTTACTTGGGTCTCAACTGACTACAGCTATGATTCATTGATGAATATATGTAGAGGCATAGATGCGATATTGCATCTAGCATCTGTACGTCCTTATTCTACAGGTAGTTGTTACCTAGAAAACACAAAGCTAGACTATTTAGTCTATAAAGTAGCAGCAGATCTAGGTATCGACAATGTTACGTCTATATCCTCTCGAACCGTTTATGGAAATATGCCAATACCATGGAAGGAATCGGAAGAAGTTGCTCCTCTTAGTGATTACTCTTTATCTAAAGTTGTATCTGAAATTAACGCAAAATATTTTAATGAAAATTTTAATACGAAGATAAAAGTATTGCGTTTGGCTCAGGTTTTTTCTCATGATGAGTTTAATGGTGGGTTATTAAATGTTTTCTTTAACAATGCTAAAAATAATAAGCCTTTGGAAGTTAGTGTAAAAGGCGTCTCTAGAGAGTATATATATATAAAGGATGTGGTTTCATCATTATCTTCTTCTATTATGGATAAAGAAAAATCGGGAATATTTAATCTTGGGACTGGAGAAGTAAATAGTATTGAAGGTATTGCTGAAAATATATGTTTAGTATTTGGTAAGCCTTATTTGTTCTCTATTAAAGAAAACAGAAAAATAGTTGTGGAAAATTCTCTTATGGACTCTAGTAAGTTCTATGACACGTTTGACTGGAAGCCTGATTACAGTATAAAAATGGCGATAGAAGATATATATGTTAACTTTTATTGTGATTAAAATATGACAGTGGAAAAAATAAATAGTATTGTCCCAAACACATGTGCACTTTATCAAGGATCTCGTGTTCAAGCCTCGAAGTTAGGTGAACTATGCGTGGTTGGAAATTTTAGCCGAGTTGATTACTCACAGTTAGATAATAATGTAAGAATCGACAGAAATAATCATATTTACTCCAGCACTATAGGAAGACACAGCTACACAGGGATGGGGACTGTGGTTATGTGTGCGGATATCTCTGCGTTTTGTTCCATATCTTGGAACGTGTCGATTGGTGGCGCTGATCATGACTATACTAGAATGACTCAGCACTCTTTCCTGTACAATGGTGTGGATAACATTCGGCCAGATAACATGCCGATTGCATATGATCGATTTGTTGAGCAAGTTATTATTGGAAATGACGTATGGGTAGCTGCAGGCGCTGTTATTACGCGAGGAGTGACAATTGGTGATGGGGCGGTCATTGCTGCTAATGCCGTTGTGACGAAAGATGTTCCTCCCTATGCAATTGTCGCAGGATCACCAGCAAAAATTATAAAGTATCGATTTACGGATGACGTCATTAGTTTATTACTAGAGCTAAAATGGTGGAGTTGGTCTTTGGATAAAATAAAGGAGAATTATACTCTTCTAGCAGAAAAGCCTACTGTCACGTCTTTACAAAGTTTACTGAAGAAAGAAAAATGATCGAATTTAACCGCAAGCCTTATACCGGAAATGAAGATAAGTACATTACGGAAGTAATGAAAAAGCCGATTCTTTCTGGTGATGGTGAGTTTACTCAGAGGTGCCATCAGTGGTTCCAGAATCACCTTGGCTGTGCCAAAAGCCTGTTAACTCCGTCTTGTACGCATGCACTTGAGCTGGCTGCTCTTCTAATCGATGTCAAGCCAGGTGATGAGGTGATCATGCCTAGCTACACTTTCGTGAGTACGGCAAATGCTTTTGTTCTGAGAGGGGCTAAAATCGTTTTTGTTGATATTCGTCCCGATACGATGAATATTGACGAAACACTCATTGAGCAAGCCATTACAGATAGAACTGTCGCTATTGTTCCTGTTCATTATGCTGGTGTTGCTTGCGAAATGGACACCATAATGGGGATCGCTAAGAAACATAACTTATTTGTTATTGAAGATGCGGCTCAAGGTGTGATGTCTAGCTATAAAGGTCGCCCACTTGGCACTATTGGGGATATTGGTGCTTTTAGCTTCCATGATACGAAAAACTATACCAGCGGTGGTGAAGGTGGTCTGCTGATTGTTAATAATCCAGAGTTTGTCGAGCGTTCTGAAATATTGAGAGAAAAAGGCACCGACCGTAGTAAGTTTAAACGAGGCATAGTAGATAAGTACACTTGGGTTGATTTGGGTAGCAGTATGTTACCTAGTGAGCTTCAAGCGGCTTATTTATGGGGACAACTTGAAGCTGCCGATAGGATCAACGATAACCGTTTAGCATCTTGGGAAAGGTATCGTCGTTTGCTATCTGATTTTGCCAATGCAGGAAAAATATCTCTACCGACGATTCCTGGCGAATGCACGCATAATGCGCATATGTTCTATGTTAAGCTGTCAAACCTTGAAGAGCGAACCAAGTTTATCAGCTTCTTAAAAGACAGAGGCATTGCTAGTGTCTTTCATTATGTACCACTGCATAGTGCTCCAGCAGGAGAGTGTTTCAGCCGGTTTGCAGGTGTAGATAATTACACAACTAAAGAAAGTGAAAGATTGGTGAGATTGCCATTGTGGTATGGTCTTGAAGAGCAGAAAGTGGATGCTGTCGTCAGTGCAATAGAAGAGTTTTTCTCATCTAACAACTAATACCGAAGTTTATTTGTTTGAAGAAAAGCGGCTTAACGCCGTTTTTCTTTTTGGTATCAACGGTTGATAAAGCTAACGGTACGGAGGAGTGCGCCGCGGTTATCGTTAACGATACGTGCGCCGATGGTTTGATAATGCTCTATCTGTTCTGGATACTGAAATAGTTGATTTATCATTTTCGCTAATTCGGTTTCCTCAGAGACAACAAGTAACCCATTTAGAGCAATAAACTTATCTACGATTTCTGCGAAATTAAAGTAACTAGGGCCGGTGATCACTGGTACCCCCAAAGCCGCTGGCTCCAACACATTGTGTCCACCAACTTTATCACCAACTAAACTTCCGCCCATAAAGCAAACATCAGCTGCGCCGATTAAAATCAACATCTCACCCATGGTATCGCCGAGGTAAACTTGAGTTGACTCAGCTACCTCTGACTGTGATGTACGACGAATGGTTTCAAAGCCTTGACCCTGACAAAGTTCAAAGACGCTATCAAAACGCTCCGGATGGCGAGGGACTAGGATTAGTAAGGCCTTTGGATTTGATTTAAGCACTTGCTTGTGAGCCTCTAATACCTGCTCGTCTTCGCCCTTATGAGTGCTTGCCGCTATCCAGACAGGTCTGTGTTCGCCAAGAGCAGAACGTAATTCTTTTCCTTTTGCTTTCACACTGTCTGAAATTTGGATATCGAACTTAATTGAACCTGTCACGAATAGTTTATTGCTATCGACGCCTAAGCGCGAAAAACGCTCAGCATCCGATTCGGTTTGGCACAACACCTGAGTAAGTTTTGGATGCAAAAGGTTAAACAAAGTCTGCACTTTGGCGTAGTTGCGGCATGACTTTTCAGACAAGCGTGCATTAACGACAGTGATTGGAATTCCGGCTTTGTGTACCGTATTTAGGGTATTTGGCCAGAGTTCGGTTTCAATAATCAGCATTTGCTTTGGATTTGTGGCTTTCAAGAAACCTTTTACCGCAAAACTAAAGTCAATCGGCGTGTAGCGGTGTTCAACTAAATCACCTAATTTTGCCACTTGCTCAGCCCCGGTGCTGGTTGTCGTGGTAACCAGAATCGTCTGCCCAGGATTTTGCTTTTTTAACGCTTTTATTAGTGGTGCCGCAGCGATGCTTTCTCCGACCGATACGGCATGGATCCATATTGGGCGTTGATCAGTATTGAGCTTTGGTGTGATACCGAAATGCTCTTTCCAGCGCGAACCAAATTTAGGCTTGTTTGGCTTGCTCTTGTACAAACCAAACAAAAGAATTGGCGACACTAGTGCTAGCAGTAATGTATATATTAGACGAATTAACATGAGCTAATGGTAATGGCTTCGAGCTTTTGGATACTGTGCAGTACTTGTTTTGGAGACAGTTCCGTTAAACACTTAAGGTGGTTAAACTGGCATTCACGTTGAAAACATGGGCGACAATCAATATCGGTATGTACGATCTCGACTTTCTCCGCAAGTGGCGGCGTGTATTTTGGCGATGTCGAACCATATACTGCGACGACATTACAACCAACCGCGGCTGCCACGTGCATTAAGCCTGAGTCATTTGCTACGACGGTTTTACACGCAGCCAATAAATCAACGGCTTCGATCAAACTGGTTTGTCCGGCTAGAACATGAATATGTTGATGGAACTGTGGTGGAACGAGCGCCCGAATGCCATTGCAAGTCTCTAGATCTTTTTGCGAACCGAACAACCAGATCTGATGGCCTTCTTTACACATCTGTGTGGCCACTTCCGCATAATGGGTTTCTGGCCACTTCTTCGCCGGGCCAAATTCTGCACCTGGACACAAGCCAATAATCGAACGTTCTTGATTCAGATTGAACTTCTGGATAGTGGCTTGTTGCTCTTCTGTATTGATAGCAAGGCGAGGGCGAGGCAGCGTCTCTAATCCACCTAGTGATGATGAGTCCACCATCTCCGATTTTGGATAAGCTAAAGCCACATAACGCTCCACCATGTATTGGAACGATTTCATGTTTGGACGAATATCATTCAGCAAGCCATAGCGCATTTCGCCTTTCCAGCCGGTGCGAAGAGGAATGTTAGCAAACCAAGGTATCAGTGCCGACTTAGCCGATTTTGGTAGGATGTAAGCGTGGTCATATTTCTTCTCACGTAGTGTCTTACCAATTTCACGGCGACCCAGAAGGTTAAACTCACCATGACCAATCGGCATTTGTATCGCTTGGTTTACCTCGGGCATGCGCTCTAAGATTGGTTTACACCATCCGGGAGCAATCACATCAATTTCGCTTTCAGGGTTCAGTTGCTTTAAAACGATATATAAGGATTGCGACATCACCATATCGCCAACCCAAGAAGGACCAATAATTAGAATTTTGTTTTTCGACATGTTGATATCACTTCTCTTTAATAAAGCCATGCTCACGCATTTCACTGTATGGATTGCTGCCATCCGCCTGAGTACGCAGTAGACGCAGGGTCCACATGTATTGCTCTGGGTTTTTCGTCACAAAGTACTCAACAGCTTCATTGAGTGAGCGAGCATCGTCGCTATCGGTTTCCTGAAGCGTCAGCGCTGGCATGAACTCAATACTAAAGCGACCAGTTTCCGGATCGAGTGAAGCAAAAGTCGGGATTACTTTGGACTTTGACAGCCTTGCCAGTTTTGTCAGACCTGGCAGTGTCGCTTTGGTTGTAGCAAAGAAATCCACAAACTCACTGAGTTCAGCACCATGATCCTGGTCCGGAAGGTAGTAACCTAAGTAACCTTCTTTAATTGATTTTATGAAGGGTTTAATCCCTCCAGAGCGCTCATACACGCGGCCGCCATATTGCACACGCTGACGGTGCATTAACCAGTCTGTTACTGGGTTTTTTTGCCTTTTCGCCATTGCAGAAACGGGTAAGCCTTTTGAAGCAAGCAGCACCGCAGGTATGTCAATTGACCAAGAGTGTGGCACTAATAACATCACTTTTTGATCTTGTGCTGTAAGGTCGAACAACTGTTCTGGGTTCACAAAATCACACTTTGACTGAAGCCATTCTGGTGATCGTAAAGAGACTAGGCCAAACCTAAGTGTAAATACGCCTGCGGTATAAAGGGTCTTGTAAACCAGCTGGTCGCGCTCTTGTTCACTTAGATGAGGGAAACACAGCGCTAAGTTTGTCTTTACGTTATTGACTGAGTTGGCTTTAGATTTAACTAAACGTGATGCCAGCATCTTTGCCAGCCACTGGTGAAAAGCGAGGGGCAGCAATGCGATAAGGACGGAGCTAAAAACAGCGAGCCAAGTTCCCCAATATTTAGGCTTGAGAAAGGAGTACTCAAACTCAGGGTTATAGGCTTTGGGATCGAAATCATCACGTTTATTGGTCATGGGGAGTCTAGTTACCTATATGTAGGAGGACGAGTGATTTAAATGCAGATAAAGGAAATGATACAGGCTATTGAGACTGAGTAAAGGTGGCAGGTCATAATCACCGCCACCTCATAATTGCGAACAAAGATACTTAGCGGTTTTGGATGGCCAGGTATTCTGCCACACCTTCAGCAACCGTCTTGAACTCTACGTCGCAACCTGCTGCGCGTAGTTTAGTTAGATCGGCTTGTGTAAACTCCTGATAAGCGCCTTTTAGGTGCTCTGGGAAAGGAATCGTTTCGATTTCACCTTTGCCGTGGTGCGTGATAACTGCTTTTGCAATCTCTTCAAATGACTCTGCGCGACCTGTGCCACAGTTAAAGATGCCTGATACGCCATTTTCCAGGAACCACAGGTTTACTTTGCATACATCGCCGACGTAAACGAAATCACGTTTAAAGGTCTCGCTACCTGCGAACAGTTTCGGGTTTTCACCTGCATTTAGCTGGTTATTTAGGTGGAAGGCAACGGATGCCATGCTGCCTTTATGATCTTCACGAGGGCCGTAGACATTGAAGTAACGGAAGCCCGTGATTTGAGACAGGGTCTCACCGTGCTCTTCAGCATCTTGCCATAGGCGACGAACGTAGTTATCAAATTGTTGCTTCGAGTAACCGTAGACGTTAAGTGCACCTTCGTATTCACGTTCTTCAACAAAGGTATCTGTCTCACCGTATGTTGCTGCAGAAGGGCCTATTGGGGCGGGGTAGTCAAAATAGGTCAAATCAAGCAATTACAAGCAGTTAGTGAAAATTTACTGTCTCAAAATGAATAAAAACTGTCTCAAGCTCATCCGAAGTCTGAGATGAAATGTAGAAAAAATGCACGATTTAAGATGAAGAATTCTACAGACACTTCTCTAAAAACCGCTTCTATTTAACAAAATGGGCATGCGGCAATAAACACAGACAAAAAAATCAATAAGAAAACGCTGGCTGCAAACGTTGGGTTTGATAACGCCAGTACGTTTTCAGTCTGGTCTTGTGTTGGTAAATATAAACCATTATATGCCCCTTACGTCCAGGGGATTTAGGTTGTCTAGGAAAATATGAATGACTAAAAAGAAAATCCTTACGGTTTTTGGCACTCGCCCAGAAGCTATAAAAATGGCCCCTCTTGTTCACGCATTAGCAGCAGATGATCGCTTTGAAGCAAAATGCTGCGTAACTGCTCAGCACAGAGAAATGCTAGACCAGGTACTCGAGCTATTCGAGATCACGCCGGACTACGATCTGAATTTGATGAAAGCGGGTCAAACGCTCAATGATGTGACAGCTCGAATAGTACAAGAGCTAAAGCCTGTCCTTCAAGAATTTCAGCCAGATGTCGTTTTGGTTCATGGAGATACGGCGACGACTTTTGCTGCTAGCTTAGCCGCATATTACGAACAAATTGAAGTTGGTCACGTGGAAGCAGGCCTTCGCACGGGTAACATATACTCGCCATGGCCGGAAGAAGCAAATCGTCGTCTGACAGGTGTACTCACCAACTATCATTTCGCCCCAACTGAAACTTCCAAAGAAAACCTTCTGCGCGAAAACTTCACGCCAGAAGACATTTTTGTTACGGGTAATACGGTTATTGATGCTCTGCTAATGGTGAAAGATAAGATCGACACTAATCAAGATTTGAATGCGACATTAGCGGCGCAATTTCCATTCTTGGATGAAAGCAAGAAACTAATCTTGGTAACAGGGCATCGCAGAGAGAGCTTTGGTGGTGGCTTTGAGCGTATTTGCGAGGCATTAGCTCAAACGGCGAAACAACACCCAAATGTACAAATTCTTTATCCAATGCACTTGAACCCTAATGTTCGCGAACCAGTTCACCGAATTTTAGGAGATGTTGAAAATGTGTTGTTAATTGAACCGCAACAATACCTTCCATTTATCTACTTAATGAGTCGTTCCCATATCATCCTAACGGACTCTGGTGGTATCCAAGAAGAAGCGCCATCTCTTGGTAAACCAGTACTCGTTATGCGTGATACAACAGAACGTCCTGAAGCTGTTGCCGCAGGTACAGTGAAATTAGTTGGTACTAGCGTACAAAAAATCACGTCCAGTCTCGATTCACTATTAAATGACAAAGAAGCATACAAAGAGATGAGTTTTGCGCACAACCCCTACGGTGATGGCAAAGCCTGTGAAAGAATTTTAAACGAATTAGTAAACTAAGTTTAGGAAAAATTATGTCATTTGAAACGATTTCAGTTGTTGGTCTTGGTTATATTGGTTTGCCAACTGCGGCCATGTTTGCTTCCCGTAAGAAAAAAGTGATAGGGGTTGATGTAAATCAGCATGCGGTGGATACCATTAATAAAGGCGAAATACATATTGTTGAGCCTGATTTAGACATGTTAGTTAGCGCGGCTGTGCAACAGGGTTATCTTGAAGCGACTACTGCCCCGAAGTCTGCAGATGCTTTTTTAATTGCTGTACCTACACCGTTTAAACCATGTAACGAAGGTGATATTCCTGAGCCGGATTTAAGCTATATCCACAGCGCGGCTAAAGCCATTGCACCCGTGTTAAAAAAAGGCGACTTAGTTATTCTAGAGTCAACCTCACCAGTCGGGGCAACTGAGCAATTGTCAGAATGGTTAGCTGAATACCGTGATGACTTATCATTTCCACAACAAGTGGGAGAAATAGCCGATATTAACGTTGCTCACTGCCCAGAGCGAGTGTTACCAGGTAAAGTCGTTACCGAGTTAGTTCAAAATGACCGTGTCATTGGCGGTATGACAAAGCGTTGTTCAGAGCGTTCTGTTGAGTTGTACAAAACTTTCGTCATGGGGGAGTGCGTGATTACTAACGCAAGAACTGCGGAAATGGCGAAATTAACTGAAAACAGCTCTCGTGATGTTCAAATCGCTTTTGCTAACGAGCTTTCTATTATCTGTGATGAATTAGATATTGATGTGTGGGAATTAATCGCCTTGGCTAACCGCCATCCCCGCGTGAATATTTTACAACCAGGTCCAGGTGTAGGTGGTCACTGTATAGCTGTTGACCCATGGTTCATTGTATCGAAGACACCAAAGCAAGCGAAAATTATTCACACTGCACGTAAAGTAAATGACTACAAGCCAGAGTGGGTTATCGAAAAAGTTAAAATTGCGATTGCTGATTTCTTGCAAGCTAATCCAAGTAAAACTGCGAAAGATGTAACCATCACTTGTTATGGATTAGCATTTAAGCCGGATATCGACGATTTACGTGAAAGCCCTGCACTATCAATCGCGAGAACAATTGCAATTCAGCACTCATCTGAAGTTCTGGCTGTTGAACCAAATATCAAATCTTTGAACGAAGAAAATATACGTTTAGTAACTCTTGATGAATCACTGAGTAAGACTGATATCCATGTGATGTTGGTGGATCATAATCAAGGCTTTGTTGCGTAATTCAGACGAGAAACCAAACCTCCTAAAGTTGAGCGACTTTTATACAATATACTGAGTTTCAGGCATACCAAGCCCTGTAAGTTTGTTCAGTGCTTTGATCATGGCGTAAGTCTCGCCAACCTGAGCGTTGTAATTTCTTAGACTTAATTTCCCACCTAGCAACTGTTTTACTCGGTACATTGCGGTCTCTGACAGAGAGCGCTTATGATAGCCATACCGCTTTTTCCACTTCTTGTTGGAGCCGTAGAGCTTCTGGCAACCTACCGCTAAGTTACGAGGATGCCCTTGTTCCCAGAAGGCTGCTCCTTCTCTTGGCGGGATGAGCGGAACAGCTCGCTTGATCCGTATGGCATCATGGCAATTCCTTGTGTCATAAGCGCCATCGCCTGATATCTCAATGATTTTACGACGTGTTTGCTTGAGTAAGTTGGGGAGCACTTCGGCATCAGTGACGTTAGATAAGCTCAGCTCTGCTGCGACTATTTCGTGGGTGCTTGTATCTACCGCGATATGCAGCTTACGCCAGACTCTTCGCTTCCCATCAGTTCCATGCTTCTTGACCTTCCATTCACCTTCGCCATAAACCTTGAGGCCAGTGGCATCAATGGCCAGATGTTGTATTGCTCCTCTGGTTTTGGTTTTAAATGAAACTTCAACTTCCTTAGCTCGGCGGCTTATACAGGTGTAGTGCGGGCAAACAAGCGGGATGTTAGCCAGCTTAAATACGGAGTCTAGAAAACCTTGCAGCGCTCTCAAGGGCATAGAGAAAACGCGTTTCACCATCAGTGCGGTAGTAATGGCTAAGTCGCTGAATCGGCGAGGTCTACCACGCTTGCCTTGTTTGTTTTGCTTCCACTCAGCTATCGCTTCCTCATCAATCCAAAAGGTCAGAGAACCACGGTTGATTAAGGATTTATTGTACTGCTTCCAGTTAGTTGTTTTGTAACGAGGTTTAGGCATGAGGCTACGACGATTGATGGGCGTAGCCGCTCAGATCGTAGTTTCTTGATTTAGTTCCATCGAATTACGCAACAAAGCCTCTGGACACACCTCCCTTTCTATCTTACGAAGTTGATTTACAATGATTCTTCTTGTATTTAATTGTGCTGGGCTATTTTTTACACTATGAAAATGAATTTCGTTAGAAATAATGCTATTTCCTATCAAACTTCTAACTTTATCATTTACTACAACATGATATTGATCACCTTCAGATAACTTGCTAATTTCTTGGATAAAAGAAATCCCTACCTGAACGCCACCTCCAACAGAAAGATTTGAAAGATTGATTAAAACTATCATATTATTAATTCTCGAACAGACTTTATAAACAAACTTGCAACGTTCGATGGGGCTATATTTTTATAAATTTTTAATGAATACTTTCCATGCTCATCAATCAAATTGGGATTATCGATATAAGACTGCATTGCAATACGAAGTTGTTCAACACTTCCAGAGTCGATTATATACCCATTAACACCGCTTTCTACTAAGTGCTCGCTAGCTCCTGCTTCTCTAGTTGATATAATAGGCTTTCCTAAAGAAGTTGCCTCATTTAAAACAGCTCCCCAACCGTCGAACAGTGTCGGTAATATGAACACATCAGAGTTACTAATTACTTGGTTGATAAACTTGGATTGAATAACACCATCGAAATCTACTTGCTCTAACACACCAAGTTTCTTCGCTAAATCTTTATACCTTCCGCTTGAGTAGTCCTTACCAACGAGTCTAAGTTTTATTTTAGATTCTCTATGTTCAAGTTGAGAAAATGCTCTTAGAAGTAATGATATACCTTTTCTCTTCTCCAAACTCCCAACATACAAAAACTCAATAAATTCTTTCTTTGATAAAAAATCAGGTGGCGCATTATGAGATAAAGGATCTAGTGCGTAAGGGACCACTCTAATCTTAGTGGGTCTTACTCCCCAACGATAGAAATCTTTTTTAGCTGAATTTCCAATAGCAAAAGCACCTATTGCATTACGATTTATCGATTGCCCATAAGAATAATAACCCTTATAGAAGAAGAATAGCGGCTTGAGTATTTTTGTTAAAATGGGGTTGAATCCAAGTATACGTGAAAAGTTAACCCCAGACTTTTCACTCCAATGTATCCATTTCACGTTATTTGAACAAAGTTTGTTAACAAGGTTCTTGGTAAAATCAGAAGATAAACCAGGTACTACATGTATTCGTTCTTTCCAATCTACTATCAATGAATCAATCGAATTTAATTCAAAAATATCATATTCCCATTCTAGATTTGTATTTTTATCCCAACCTAATTTTATTCTCTTCTCTGTAATAGAATTGTAATAACAGACACGCAAGTCGATACCATCTGTATTATGAATTTCTCTGAATAAAGCGCTTTGATGATGAGAAGGCATGTTCATCCATATACATAATTTCATAAGGGCGCCCTTTTAAAAATAACATTATTAGAACTACTGTCACTAATAGCATAGTTCAATGTAAAAAATACAAACCACCACACTATATAATTTGAAATATTAACCAAAATAGCTGAGGGTTCGAATAATGTAGGAATCAAACCACACAGAATCATTAACTTACCGACAAAGTTAACTTCAGAGAGAAAAATTCGACTACCTAAAAAGTACACAAAAATCATCACGAACATGAAGCTATATTGAACTGCAAATCCAATCCAAACATTATGTATTTCTATCGGTTCCATACCCAAAGAAATAAATCGAGGAATAAAACCATGATAACCCATAGGCAATAAATAATTTTCAGCTAATAGAGACATAGAAACAATATATTGATGAATTCTTCCGGCAGATATATCTCCAGAATCATGATTTACTCTTATAAGTTCATCAACACCGTTAACTAAAACAATATTAGATATAGAAAAAACACCACAAAAAATAAAAGAAGAATAAAAAATAGGGTTATTTTTAAAATTGAATAATACAAATATTGAAATTGCCAGCATTGATGCAAGCAATCCACCACGGCCGCCACTCAAATATTGGGTATAAATAGTCACAACTATACTTAAAATAACACCTATAAAAATAGTCTTATTGTGCTTGCAAAGTGTTAAATAATATAAATTAGCGACTACAAACATGGCTAAACCGCCGGACCAACCAGTTCTAAGAGAACCAAAACCTGAAAACTCTATAGTTCCAATGCCATACGGAGAAATAATTGTCATGCCAATGATGTTACTAATGACAATAATCAAACATGAAATAAATATAATGACATTCATGTAAATAAATATTTTATTAATGTTAAATTTTTCATTTTCTATTGCATGACAAAAAACCACGGAAATGAAAAAAATATAAACTTGTGGATATATGAGCTTAATTAATGTTGATAATTCTAAAACGTGATCATAACTTGAAATAAGTTTTAGAGAAGTAAGTAGTAAGCAAATAATTAAAACTTCTTTACTAATCCTCACATTCAGTTTAGTAACACTGACAAAGATGAGACAAAATAAAAGAACCAGTTTAATAAGCATAAATGCACTAGGACCAATACCGAAAAACCAATAAAATGGTCCTAGAGAAAGCGTAAAGGCTAATAAAACATTCATTGTCAGTTTCTATTTTTAATTTTCTTTAATAGCGAGACATTTCCATATTCTGGCCTATTATTCTCATCAAAGTAAAAATCAAGTTCCGTATTTTTGGTTTTCTTGTAAACGCTTCTTCCTTTATAAGAACCAATAATATAACTTTTAAACAATATGGATGACGTAAAAAAACCAAAAACCTTAATGCATGAATATAAATAACCAATTAGATATCTAAAAGAATAAATAACTGCATATTGAAAAGGAAGGTGCTTGAATATAACCCTAGTATAATTGAATAGCCATCGATATCTTCGCTCCAGCCCATCAGTATCATTTCTCACTTTACAATAGTGATTTACTTCAACATCTTTAGCGAAAATTAATTTAAATCCGGCTTTACGACAACGAATAGAGTAGTCTAACTCTTCACCACCGAAAGTGCATTTTTCGTCTAATAAACCAATACTTTTCACAAGTTCTTTATTTATTAAATGGCCGGCACCATGGAAGTTTGAAAGCTTCTTGTGGTCCAGAATACTATCACTAACTGATAACTTACTGTTCATATCAATAACGTTCAAACCAATTAATCCAATCGATTTATTATCTATTTGATTTAAAAACTCAATTAATCTAGCGAACGCATCTTTGCTCAGTATAGAATCATCATCAAGGATCAAGACCCAATCGTTCTGAGATTCTAGGATTCCTATATTACGGCCTTTAGCGACGCCATAGTTAGAATCATTGTAAATTAATCTAACGTTCGACTGCCACCTTTCCTCATCTAATTTTACTCTTGTAGAATCAGTCGAGTTATTATCTACGACTAAAATTTCGATGTTTATCTCCGGATTTTTTGAGGCTATCAAATCCAAATTTTCAAGGTTACTTATTATGATGTCATCTCTATTATAACTCAGAACAACAATCGAAATTCCTAACTTAGGCATATCATTTATCTCTATGGTATTGATCATTTTGAATGTCCTTTATCTTCTTTGCAGGCACTCCGGCATATACAGAAAAAGGCTCAGTATCGTTAGTCACAATTGAACCTGCTCCTATAACAGAGCCTTCTGCAATCGTAACACCTTGAATTATTATTGAACCTGCACCAATCCATACGTTATCTTTAATAATAATTGGCTTCGTAAACAACTCTCGCGTTATTGAAAGACTATGCGACGCAGTTTCAAAAGAAACATTTGGGCCAACCAACACCTTTGAACCGATAATCACACGACTATCAAAAACTCCAAACCTTGTATTGAAGTTTAAATAAGTATCGTTGCCTATCTCGACCATTTCAGTTGCGTCGGGTCTTATCTCTATTGGACCTGTTATTATACTATTCCGACCAATACTTATCCCGGCAGTTCTATAAAAAACACACCTAAATCTATTAAAAGCGCCAAATCTAGGGATTTTATTTCCTATACACAAACCAAAGTATTTATAGGAGGTTTTCACGTACCATCTTAGTGTATTAAAGTACTTCAAATTCAAATCCCTACCTTATAGTCTTAAAATATATTCGGACTGTATAAATAAATAAATATATATTTGTTCCAGCCGTAAATATAAAGATAACACTTGCCGCACCAACTACTCCATAATGAGCACTCAAATATGGTAAGGCACAAAGAGATAAAATTGAGAAAAAAAGTACTGCATTTTTTACAACTCTTTCATATCCAGTTAGATTTAAAACAGTCCATACAATACCAACCGATATATTTATAAACTGACCATAGAGTACGATCAGAAATGGTAACTTACCTTCGCTATAATCTTCACCAAAAAAATTTAAAATGTTTGTACTAAAATAGGTACACAATATGACTACTGGTATAGAAATATACAAAATTATTTTTGTAGAATCTATATAAAGTTTAAAAACTCCAGGCATATCATTTTTTGATTTCAATAATCCTATTTTAGGGGCATAAACTATACTGATGGTAGATAAAATAAACGAAAGTAAAAACACCACTTTGTTAGAAACAGAGAGAATTGCAATATCAGAGTTTTCTAAGTATTTCGACATTATAATAACAAGACCTGACGTAGTTATCGCAGTCATTATACTTGTTATCCAAAAGGCGCTAAGGCCATTATAATCTTCCCTTTTGTACGACAACTTGATGTTTTTTATGTTACTCGATAAGCAAAAATAACCAGCAATGATTAACGTTCCGATAACAGAAATACAATAGAACTTTATAGCTTCAGAAACTTCTCTAATGTTAAAAACCAAGAAACTGATGATTAATATTAGTGGTACAGATACACTACTTATAAATATGAATATATTCACACGGTTTCTACCCTGAAGATAGACTCCGATTAGTCTAGAAAATATTAAACAAATTATTGAAATATATAGATAATTTTTGTAAGTAATTAGATTTTCATTTGCCAGACTTAAGACGACCTGACCTGTTACTAATTCAGAAAGTAAAAAAACCAAATAAACAATCAATATAATAGCTAAACTTGACAACAAAAAGCCGATCTTTTCTGACTGTTTTTCACCCGACGCTCTGGATGAGTTTTTCAAAATAATATTGACTAACCCTAAAGAAAATATAACAACACCAAATTCTACTACCGCAACGTAAGCATAGTATAAACCAGCATCATTTATACCCAACTTCCGGTTTAAAACAATATTAAAAATAAACCCTACTGCTGCTGCAAAAACCCTAAAACTGGCAATACGCATTATTTTGATTATTGAATTCATCAAGATTCAAAATCCGTAATGTCTGATCTAGATGTCCATTGTTTATAGTATCTAGAGTTCTTTTTATAGCTGTTATCAATAGTTTTATTTGGTATTGAAAGTAAGCAGGAATAAATATGTCCATGTAATCTCGATGTTATTACATTTTTATAATTAAGAAAGAATTTTTTTGTTTTCCATAATTTGAAATCACTGTATTTCTTCCAAACTTTTGAAAGAATTTTTGCTCTCAGAGGTGATTTACAGTAGGGTGCGACTGTCCTGCATAACTTCAACATAAATCTGTCAAAATAACTATAATAGTTCATCCAATCAACAGCTCTATCTGTCATATATCGAAAGTTTGTTTCGGATGCCTCATAGTCTCTTCTTATAAAAAACAGTTCGTCATTTCCTTTTTTATAAGAAATATGACTTTCCCAAGAATAGTGAGCCATATCAGGTAATAAGAGTGTGTTACGATTTATTTTTGAAAAATAATTATAACTGTACTCATCTCTTCCACACAAAAACAAGTTTTTCTTACTTTGGTAAAGCTCAATGGTTTTTGAACTATTGTCTTGAGATTTAAAATCAACAGATTGAGGTAGAACGATTACCTTTCCTTCAAACTTCTTAACTAATTCATCTCGCACGTGTTGGTGTGTTCGGTAGGTATCACCAAAGTTACCACCACCTTGGCAGATTATGACACAGTCTGAAAAGTATTCATTTATTACATTGATATCGAAATTCAAGTCTGAGTATCTAGCAACTATATTAATATTATTTTTCTCAAAAAAATCTTCTGTTCCTTGCCAGATGATTAGATCACCTATATTTAAATATATTGGATAATCAACAAAAACGACTTTATCTTTATTTTCCAGTAGGTTTAAAATATCGTCCAACTTTTCTTTCAATTCGTCCATAACGATTTGGTGTTTCATAAATTCAAGAATTCCAAGTTTATTTTAATAACAAACACATAATTTTATATTTAAATTAATCATTAGTAGCGTTTCAATCATTTTACTATTTTATCGCTTAAAAGAAACAAGCGAGTAATTAAATGTAAATAATCTATAAATTGGCTAAATGGCGAGAGTGAGATAACACAAACCAGTGGGAATCCAAAAATGAGCAATTGGTATGCCACAAACCCTTTAAATATTGACAAGTACGTGAACTTTCCTAAGGACAATGTTTTTACAATTGTCATTCATATTAACTGATACTTCGATTAATATATAAACCTGTAACAGCCCACTTTTTTATTATACTTTAAAGAAGGCAATAAATAAAAGCTTTATAAAAACCGTCCCATAATCAATATATTATTTATTGTAAAATCAGTTCATTTCGGAACTAAAATTGATAAATACAATCACTAACCATTATAATTAACACTTTTATAAATTAGTTACCAAATGCCCTTAGTATCAATAACAAATGCATCATTCAACTTTATTTTCTTGAATTGATTATGTAGCTTGTTGCTCAAGAGCAGGTCGCTCTGGGCCATCACCGAGTAAACAGAACTGTATGGGCAGGCTGGATTCTTCGAGTTTTTTTGCCGCAGAAATGGTGATATCAAACCCTTTATGTTTAAGCATATTCGCGGCCTGAATGACCAAAAACTTGCCCGGAAATCTTTGTTTAATTGATTGAACGGTTTTCTCGTCAATCGGATATTGGACAGGAGAGCTCGGGATTTTGTGTGTCTGTAAAGCGGGATAGGCATCATTAACACGCTGAACAATCTCGGTACTTAAGCCGACCACTGCTTCTGCTTTAGAATAGGCCAGGTTCGCTAACCATTTCTTTTTTAAAGCGTTGTCGATACGGCGAGTGACAATATATGATGTGCCATACAGCATGTGCTGAATCAAAGCCCAGTAAATGGCTCTGCCTTCATGTACATGGACCAATGCACAATGTTGAGTTATCGACTTTGCATGAGCTTTAGTAAAGTGCGTCGCGAGCACCAGCTTTACGTCCAGTTGACGGACGGCATCAGCGAAAGGGCTTTTAGGATTGGCGACAACAGTGAGGTCATAGCCTAACTTAACTTGCTGTTTGATAAGCTGAAGCGTCTGGTTTTCACCACCGTGGTACCCTGACGCTAAATTCACGTGGCAGATATTCATGCTTTGACTTGCTCGCATTGAAGGTTATTTAGAACGTTATCCAGCATGGCAATGACGGACTCACTGGTAATTCTTTCCATCGCTTTTTCGTCTTGCACTCTGGTACGCCAGTCGACCTGAGAAGGCAGTTTTTGAGTCTCCGCCCACAGCGCGTCGTTGTACGCTGAAACGACCAACGAGCGATAGTTATAAGGCCCGGTACGTTCTGGATTATGATGTGCATAGAGCCCAATAACAGGAGTGCTCATGGCATTGGCCATATGTGTTGGTCCGGTGTCTGGCGCTATCACAACATCGGCTTTATCGAGCAATGCCAGCATTTGAAGCAGTGAGCTTTGGCCAATAAGGTTGGTGACAGGCGTATCAAGTGCTTGTTCAATATCACGACCAAGGTCTTTTTCAACTTGCGCAGGACTTCCGGCAAGAATGACATTCAGATTGTTCGCCATGGCATGATGAATCACGTCTGCATACCCCGCAGCCGTCCAATTCTTGTAGGCCTTACTCGCACCAGGAACAATCACTACGTTTGTTTTGTCGTTGGAAAGGTGTTTAGTCGCCCAGCTTCGTGCGTCATCATTATATTCCAGCGACCATGATGGGGTGAATTCAGGCACACCAAGCTCAATCGCAAACTGGCGTAAGCCATCTAAAACATGATTGGACTCAGGAGAGGGGACCTTGACGTTAGTGAACAAGCGTTGACCGTCTTGACTCCTCTTGGCATCAAACCCAAGCTTGTATTTGGCTTTGATCCCCATCGTCAGTAGGCTGGCTCTGATGGCATACTGCATGTGCAACAAAGCATCAAAGCGTGTGCCTTTAAGTAGCTTCCAAACCCTTAGATATTCGGAAAAGCCATTCTTTTTGTTAAACACCACTACGTTGATATTTGGAATTGATTCAAGTAACTCAGCCTCCAGTTTTCCGGTGATCCAGGTGATCTCCGTAGTTGGCCAGTGCTTTTGTATAGCTTGCACAACTGCGATGGTGTTGCAAACGTCACCAATCGCAGAGAGTCTAAGGATACAGATTTTCTGTGGTGGTTTATTAAAAGGGCTCATGACTATGAAGAGGTTTGTTATTTATCTATGAATTATGCAGTTGCATCTACAGAATGTATACCCAAATAACCCTGAGTTGCGTGATTTGGCGAGATAGGAGCCATGATCGACTATGCAACAATTTTAATTTTTAGTGGTCCA
>NZ_CAKLCK010000040.1:0-8747 GCF_921292965.1 Allocatenococcus thiocycli | reverse complement strand
CACAATATTGCGTGAACAAATGAGTGATTCACTGCAACAGGCTATTTTGACGGATCTGGAAGCTGCCGCAAAAGCGGGTCATCAGATATTGGCGAACGGCGGAGCGTCACTCGATGCGGTCGTTGCAGCAGTCAAAGTGCTGGAAGATTCCCCTCACTTCAATGCTGGTAAAGGCTCAGTATTAACACACAATGAAATGGTTGAGATGGACGCTTCAATCATGGATGGCAGTAATCTGGCTGCTGGTGCGGTGGCGGGCGTAAGGCATATTAAAAACCCGATTGAGCTGGCGCGAGATGTGATGCAAAAGAGCAATCATGTCCTGCTGGTTGGTGAGGGGGCCGAAACATTCGCTTTTGAAAATGGTCACCAATATACCGAACAAGATTACTTCTTTACTGATCGACGTTACGAACAGCTGCTCTCGATGCGAGAGAAAGGGGAGTTCGCGCTTTCTGAGTCTCGTTATCCGGATGATCGTAAACACGGAACGGTCGGTGCGGTTGCTTTGGATCAGCATGGTAACTTAGCGGCGGCGACCAGCACGGGTGGCGTGACGAACAAAAAATACGGTCGGATTGGAGATTCAGCGTTGATCGGCTGTGGAACAGTGGCTGAAAATGGTGTAGTTGCGGTTTCTACCACGGGCATGGGCGAGTTCTTTATTCGTAAACGCGTCGCAGAAGATGTGGCGGCACGAATACGCTATCTCAAAGAAGATGTACATACCGCCTGTGAGACAGTGATTCAGGGCGATCTAAAAGCCATGGGTGGGGAAGGTGGTTTGATTGCTATCGATGCCGAGGGAGAACTGCATTTTGCGATGAACAGTTCCGGCATGTACCGGGCGGGTATCAACACTCAAGGCGAGTTGAGTGTAAAAATCTATGCGGATGAATAGCCTTTGAAATAGAGCCCAAAAACAAAGCCCAGCTTATTGCCGGGCTTTGTTTCGTCTTTCTCGCCACACATTAGTAGTGTGGTGGTGGCGGCTCGTTGGCTGGATCTTCCATATTGGATGAGTCCATATTTTTTACTTTGCCCACCACGTATTTCATCTGATCTTGCATCTTAGTAATCAGCAATTGTTGCTGAGATAACGCTTGGTTCAGATCGTCAATCGTCTGTTCTTGGAACGCAGCCTGACACTCAAGGTCATTAATGCGCGCTTCCAGTTGCTGAATAAGTTTTTCTGTCATGATCCGTTCTCTAACTGCCAAGCCTGGGCGATACCTGCGGAAGTGGCAGTAATTACACGTTGTTTGGCATCAAAGGCTGCATCATACACGACCGCACGAGGAGGGCGAGTATCTTTTTTCGGCTCGACTTCAAATCCATCAACCCGTTTACCACTTTGAGTATCCCACACGGACACGCGACCGGATGGGCTGCCAGTGACCAGTTGAGAGCCGTCATCAGAGAACCTTGCGGTGGAGAATATCAGTTGACGAGACCAGCTGCTCAACTCCGACACTTTTTCACCTGTCTCCAAATTCCAGATAATGGCTTGGTTGCCGCCATCCGAGCTCATCGCCAGTTTCCCATCGCGTTGTAAAGCAACCCTTACCACTCGTTGCTCATGCTCAAAGGCTCGCAGAATCTGTCCGGACTCGGTATCCCAGAGAAAGGCCTTATAGTCATTGCCACCCGTTAGCGCAAAACGGCCATTGGGAGATATAGCCACGCTGTTGACTTTTTCTTGATGAGCAAGGAACTCCAGACGACGCCCGGTGACTAAGTTGACATAAATCGCTTTACCGTTTGAAAGTCCAAGCAGCACTTGTTCGCCGTTACTGGTGATGTCTATATCGCGAATCAGAGCATCTGAAATTGACCAAAGCCCTTTGGCTTGTGTCCAGCCTAGATCCCAGACCGCGAAGTTCATCTGGCCTGCGGTCACCGCATAACGACCGTTGTCTGAGATGCGAATATGAGACACCACATTCGCCTCAGCATCCAGTTCGCCCAGTTTGGCTAATTGTTCATTTTGCTCAAGGTCCCATAATATTAAGTGATCCATTTGAGAATAGAGCAGCGCGAATCGGCCATCTCGGCTCAGTGCAAAACTGGTCGACCCTTGCGGTTCAAGGGGCCAGCGTTGCACTTCAGACTCGGTAAAAAAGCAACCATTTAACGTGGTGATGACAATTAAATATAGGAATAAATGAGAAATTCTTTGCATCACATCTAATAATCCAGTTTGTGTCTTAAGACATATAGCTAGTATATTGGTATAACGATTGTCTTCACTAGTCTCATAGAAGAATTGTGCACAACAACCAATGGCTAAGCCATTATTGGGAGAATTTAATGAAATCAGTTTTAAAAGTGTCGCTACTTGCTGCAACAGTAATGCTAGCGGTAGGCTGTCAGAAAGAAGAAACAAAAGCAGAAGAAGCTGCACCTCAAGCTGAGCAAGTTCAAGCAGAAACTGGCAAAGCAGTTCACTTTAAAACCGACGATGACAAAGCGGCGTACGCAATTGGCGTTTCATTTGCTAACTACCTAAGCACTAGCATCGAGAAACCAAGCGAAATCGGCATCGACCTAAACAAAGACCTTGTTCTTAAAGGTATTGAAGATGTATTTAAAGGCAACGCTGAGCTAAATGAAGAAGAAACGCGCGCAGCGCTAGAATCTCTGGATAAGCGCGTAGCGGACAAGATGCAAGCGCAAGCGGCTGAGAAAGCGGCAGCAGCGAAGAAAGCTGGCGATGACTTCCGCGCTGAGTTTGAGAAGCAAGAAGGCGTAGTGAAAACGGAATCTGGTCTTCTTTACCAAGTGATCACCCCAGCAGAAGGCGAGAAGCCAAAAGATACTGACACAGTACAGGTTCACTACAAAGGCACACTGACTGATGGTACTCAGTTCGATAGCTCATACGATCGTGGCGAGCCAGCAACATTTCCTCTAAACCGTGTAATTCCAGGTTGGACGGAAGGCGTGCAGCTAATGCCTGTAGGTTCCAAATTCAAGTTCGTTATCCCGCCAGAGCTTGCTTACGGCGACCAAGACACTCCAAGCATTCCTGCTAATTCAACGCTCGTATTCGAAGTTGAACTGCTAAAAGTAGAGAATGATAAAGCTGAGTAATCAGAAAGACTCAAGCTAAGTCATTGAAAAAGGTCCGTTTAACGGGCCTTTTTTGTTCTAGGTCACTAGTTGGAGAGTTTGCTAGGTTGACTTTCAAATTTTCTGATAAACTTACACCAATTTGTTGATTTTTCGCTCGAAGGCTTATGACAACTACAGAAACAATTAATGCGGAGATGTTGCTCGAAATGGAATCCGTCAACGTGATGCCATTCACTGAGCACGATAAAATCATCTTGAGGTCTTACGAGGCGGTCGTTGATGGTATTGCCAGTCTGATTGGCCCGTTCTGTGAAATCGTTCTTCACTCTCTGGAAGATCTGAATACCTCTGCGATTAAAATAGCCAATGGTGAAAATACAGGCCGTCAGGTTGGTTCACCTATCACAGACTTAGCACTGAAAATGCTCAAAGACATCGAAGGCTCTGAGCGCAATTTCTCTCGTTCGTACTTTACGCGTGCGAAAGGCGGCGTGTTGATGAAGTCGATCACGGTCGCTATCCGTAATGGCGAGAACCGTGTTATTGGCCTGCTATGTATTAACGTCAATCTGGATGCGCCATTCTCGCAAGTGTTGCAATCTTTTATGCCAACACAAGAGGCCAAAGAGGCCGCATCATCGGTGAACTTCGCAAGTGATGTTGAAGAGCTGGTGGACCAGACGGTTGAGCGCACGATTGAAGAAATTAATGCGGACAAATCGGTATCAAACAACACCAAGAACCGTCAGATCGTTATGGAACTGTACGACAAAGGTATTTTTGATATCAAAGATGCGATTAACCGCGTCGCTGATCGTCTGAATATCTCTAAGCACACGGTCTATTTATACATTCGTCAGCGTAAAACTGAGGACGAATCAGAGTGAGTGGATTAACTTACTCTTTGCTTGTCAATGGCCCGGTGTACGGTAGCCAGTCTGCCCGCAGCGCCTATCAATTTGCCAAAGCGGTGGTTGAGCAAGGGCACACGGTAGTGAGTGTGTTTTTCTACCAAGAGGGCGTGAGCAATGGTAGCGCACTGAGTGTACCAGCCAACGATGAATTCGATTTGAATAAAGCATGGCAAGTCTTCGCTGAGGAGCACAGCGTGCGCCTTGAAACTTGCGTGGCAGCGGCTTTGCGTCGCGGGATTGTGAGTGAAGAAGAAGCCAACCAGCACGGCTTAACTCAAAACAATTTAGCGCAAGGTTTTACTCAGGCAGGATTAGGCAGTTTAGCCGAAGCAATGCTAACCCAGGACCGAGTGGTGCAGTTTTGAGCCAGTTAACTTATTTATTTCGTAGCGCGCCTCACGGGCAGTCCTCTGGACGCGAGGGTGTGGATGCCCTGCTTGCCGCTTCCGCCTATTGTGAAGACATTAGCGTGATATTTATCGGCGATGGTGTTTACCAGCTTTTACTAGGGCAAGACCCATCGGCCATTTTAAGCAAAGATTACGCGCCTATGCTCAAGCTATTCGATCTGTATGACATCGAACAAGTATTTGTTTGCTCTGATTCACTTGCGCAGCGAGGATTAGCTCAAGCCGACCTGGTCATCGATGCACAGGCGTTAACGCTTGAACAAGTTAAAGAGAAACTGCAACAAGCAGGCAAACTACTGTCATTCTGAGGACGCCATGTTACATATCATCAAAACCGTATCTGCCCTAGAAGATGCCGTGGCTCTGTGGAGTGAACAAGACGACATTTTACTTATTGAAGATGCTGTGTACGCTGCAAACCCACAGCATCAAGCGTTCCATCACGTCAAGAATACGGCTGTCTTCGCACTCGAGAGCGATATCCAAGCCAGAGGAATGGGGAATCGCATCAGTCCTTCCGTTAGCGTAGTGACCTATACCGGCTTCGTTGAATTGACCGTAAAACAAGATAAATCCCTTACTTGGGATTGAACATGAATTACTGTCGATAAAGCTTTACGGACTAATTCCCCCAATTGAACAAAAAAGATCCGTATATTTCTTGACACACCTCTCACTGCTGCATAGAATTTTGCGTCCCTAAATGCCTAATAGCAATTAGGGCTAGATTTTTCACAAAGCTTACTTTCAAGTAAATCAGGAGCTAGTTAATGGCAACTATTAACCAGTTGGTACGTAAGCCACGTGCAAAGCAAGTTGTTAAAAGCAACGTGCCTGCACTAGAAGCGTGCCCACAAAAACGTGGTGTATGTACACGTGTTTACACTACTACACCTAAAAAACCTAACTCAGCACTTCGTAAAGTTTGTCGTGTTCGTCTGACAAACGGTTTCGAAGTTACTTCGTACATCGGCGGTGAAGGTCACAACCTTCAAGAGCACTCAGTTGTTCTAATCCGTGGTGGTCGTGTTAAAGACCTTCCAGGTGTGCGTTACCACACTGTTCGCGGCGCACTAGACTGTGCTGGCGTAAATGACCGTAAACAAGGTCGTTCTAAGTACGGTGTGAAGCGTCCTAAGTCTTAATGGATTCCGTTAAGTAAGGCCAAACACTAAATTATTTTTAATTTTTTGAAAAAACTGAAAAGTTTTGGATAAAACCTGAAGAAGACAACGGAGATAAATCCATGCCACGTCGTCGCGTCATTGGTCAGCGTAAGATCCTTCCAGATCCAAAATTCAAATCTGAATTGCTGGCAAAATTCGTTAACATCCTAATGGTTGACGGTAAAAAATCTACTGCAGAGAAAATCGTTTACACTGCACTAGATGCTATGGCTGAAAAGTCTGGTAAAGACCACTTAGCTATTTTTGAAGAAGCTCTTGAAAACGTACGCCCTGCGGTAGAAGTTAAATCTCGCCGTGTTGGTGGTTCAACTTACCAAGTACCTGTAGAAGTACGTCCGGTTCGCCGTAACGCACTTGCTATGCGTTGGTTGGTTGAAGCTGCGCGCAAGCGTGGTGAAAAATCTATGGCTCAACGCCTAGCTGCTGAAATGCTAGACGCGTCTGAGAACAAAGGTACTGCGGTTAAGAAACGTGAAGACGTTCACCGCATGGCTGACGCAAACAAAGCGTTCGCTCATTACCGCTGGTAATACCTTCTGTGCTGCGAGGTTCTCTCGCAGCACTTTTCTATACTCTAAGGTACACCTTAGTAAGAGGATACAATCGTGGCTCGTAAAACTCCTATTGAGCGCTACCGTAATATCGGTATCTGTGCTCACGTAGATGCAGGAAAAACAACCACAACTGAGCGTATTCTGTTCTACACTGGCCTTTCTCACAAAATCGGCGAAGTTCACGATGGTGCAGCAACCATGGACTGGATGGAGCAGGAGCAGGAACGTGGTATCACTATCACTTCAGCTGCGACTACGACATTCTGGCGTGGTATGGAAGCACAATTCCCAGAGCATCGCGTAAACATCATTGATACCCCTGGACACGTTGACTTTACTATCGAAGTAGAGCGTTCTCTTCGTGTACTTGATGGTGCTGTGGTTGTGTTCTGTGGCTCATCTGGTGTTGAACCTCAGTCTGAAACTGTATGGCGTCAAGCAGACAAATACCACGTTCCACGTATGGTTTTTGTTAACAAGATGGACCGTGCAGGCGCAGACTTCCTACGCGTTGTGGACCAAATTAAAAATCGTCTTGGTGCGAATCCTGTTCCAATCCAACTTAACGTTGGTGCAGAAGAGGACTTCAAAGGTGTCATCGACCTTATCAAGATGAAAATGATCAACTGGAGTGAAGCCGACCAAGGCATGTCGTTCACATACGAAGACATTCCAGCTGACATGATCGAGCTTGCCGAAGAATGGCGCAACCATATGGTTGAATCTGCTGCGGAAGCTAGCGAAGAGCTGATGGACAAGTACCTTGAAGAAGGTGAGCTGACTGAAGCTGAGATCAAGCAAGCGCTACGTACTCGTACACTAAATAACGAAATCGTACTTGCCACTTGTGGTAGTGCGTTTAAGAACAAAGGTGTTCAAGCGGTACTAGATGCAGTGATCGAATTCTTGCCATCACCAGCTGATGTACCTGCAATTAAAGGTGTTGATGAAAGAGAAAATGAAGTTGAGCGTCACGCTGACGACAACGAACCTTTCTCTGCGCTAGCGTTTAAGATCGCGACTGACCCATTTGTGGGTACGCTTACTTTCATGCGTGTTTACTCTGGTGTAGTAAACTCAGGTGACGGTGTCTACAACTCTGTAAAAGAGAAGAAAGAGCGTTTTGGTCGTATCGTTCAGATGCATGCCAACAAGCGTGAAGAAGTTAAAGAAGTTCGCGCTGGTGATATCGCCGCTGCTATTGGTCTGAAAGACGTAACTACAGGTGACACTCTGTGTGACCAGAACCACAAAGTGATTCTGGAACGTATGGAATTCCCTGAGCCAGTTATTCAGATTGCTGTAGAACCTCGTTCTAAGGCAGACCAAGAAAAAATGGGTATCGCGCTAGGTAAACTGGCTGCTGAAGATCCATCATTCCGCGTGGAAACGGACGACGAAACAGGTCAGACTCTGATCTCAGGTATGGGTGAACTTCACCTAGATATCATCGTTGACCGTATGAAGCGTGAATTCAGCGTTGATTGTAACGTTGGTAAACCTCAGGTTGCTTACCGTGAAACCATTCGTGGTAAAGCGGAAGTGGAAGGTAAGTTTGTTCGTCAATCAGGTGGTCGTGGTCAATACGGTCATGTGTGGATCAAACTTGAGCCTTCAGAGCCTGGTGAAGGTTTCGTATTCGTAGACGAAATCGTGGGTGGTGTGGTTCCTAAGGAATACATCAGCTCGGTATCGAAAGGTATCGAAGAGCAAATGAATAGTGGTGTTCTAGCGGGTTACCCTGTACTAGATATTAAAGCTACACTATTTGATGGTTCTTACCACGATGTAGACTCAAGTGAGATGGCGTTTAAGATCGCTGGCTCAATGGCATTCAAGAAAGGTGCACTAGAAGCGCAACCTGTGATTCTAGAGCCAATGATGAATGTCGAAGTAACCACTCCGGAAGATTGGATGGGTGACGTTGTTGGTGACCTAAACCGTCGTCGCGGTATCATCGAAGGTATGGATGAGGGTGTGGCTGGTCTGAAGATCATCCGTGCTCAAGTTCCACTATCTGAGATGTTTGGTTACGCAACAGACCTACGTTCTGCAACTCAAGGCCGTGCGTCTTACTCTATGGAGTTTCACGAGTACGCTGAAGTGCCGAAAAACTTCGCAGATAAAATTATTGCAGAGCGTGGTTACTAATTGACGACTGAACGGCAAAAAGTTTACGACTTTTTGCCAGATCAAGCCGTCCAAATATTGCGCTAACGAGCGTTGGCGCATAAAATAACAATTTCTGGCGCGTCGTCGATCAATAATGATCGCG
The DNA here is from genome assembly GCF_921292965.1 of Allocatenococcus thiocycli. Taxonomy (NCBI): domain Bacteria; kingdom Pseudomonadati; phylum Pseudomonadota; class Gammaproteobacteria; order Vibrionales; family Vibrionaceae; genus Allocatenococcus; species Allocatenococcus thiocycli. Next base: position 332 of record NZ_CAKLCK010000040.1, on the reverse strand, counting down.
GCGAATCATAACTAGGAAGGAACACGATCGTGTCTAAAGAAAAATTTGAACGTACGAAACCGCACGTTAACGTTGGTACAATCGGCCACGTTGACCACGGTAAAACAACTCTAACTGCTGCAATCTGTACTACTCTAGCTAAAGTGTACGGCGGTGAAGCGAAAGACTTCGCATCTATCGATAACGCTCCAGAAGAGCGTGAGCGCGGTATCACAATCGCAACTTCTCACGTTGAGTACGACACTCCAACTCGTCACTACGCACACGTTGACTGTCCAGGACACGCTGACTACGTTAAAAACATGATCACTGGTGCTGCACAGATGGACGGT